>CAZDNN010000461.1:0-5380 GCA_964506385.1 uncultured Planctomycetota bacterium | reverse complement strand
AGTTGCGGCATGGGGGCTATCCTCGCGCAATGGTTGAGGCTGCGCCTGGCGATTCCTCGCGGGATCATAGTCTCCCGCGCCCGGACTGTCAACGCCGGCACCCTGCGGCCGGACCGCGCGGGTGGGCTGGGGCGGTCGGTCGAATGATGCCACACCTTCGAAGGTGTGGCATCATTCGCCCACGCCCCTCCAGGCGGGAGCCACGCTGGCTGGTTGGTGGAGCGGCCTCAGCGGGGGACGTAGCGGAGGAGCTTGAGCAGGCCGTCGGTGAAGCGGCAGCCGAGGGGGCTGTCCTTGGCGCCCTTGGTGGCAAGGGGGCTGCCGTCGGGGAGGCGGAAGTCGTGGCGAGCGGGGTCGCGGAAGGGCGCCTTGCCCCTGAGGAGGGCCTCGCCTTTGCAGAGGATCTGCGGCAGGTCGCCGCGATGGCTGTAGAGCAGGGAGTTGGTGACGGTGACGTTGAGGGCCTCGTCGCGGAGCTGGTCCTTCTTCCTGCGGTTCCAGGAGCGGACGTCGATGTCCTGAAACTCCATGTCGGGGAGGATGCTGTCGGTGATGCGTGCGCCGCGGATGTCGCGCTCGATGGTGACGGTGCCGGCGAGGGTAACGTGGTCGAGGACGGCCTTGTCGCGCAGGCGGACGGAGCCCAGGATGAGGCAGTCGGTGAGCTGGGAGTTGAGGATCCCGATGTCTTTGCCGACGAGGACGCAGTGGCGGAGCTTTGAGTAGTCGAGCGAGGTGTCGCCGCACAGCACGAGGGTGCTCTCGATGGTGGCGGCGTTGAGGGCGTTGATCTTGAGGACGGAGTTGGCGATGTCGAGGGTGGTGTCGGCGTGGACCTTCAGGGCGACGCCGAGGTCGCGGGCGAAGATGTCGCGGAGGGTGACGCTGCACCGCTCGTATATGTGTAGGCCGATCTCGGCGCCCTGGAGTGACAGGCCGCCGACCCACACGTCCTTCGTGTCCGGGTAGATCTTCAGGATGGTCGCGGGGCCTGTGAAGCGGGGGTTGCGCTCGCCGGTCCCTCGGATCGTCAGGCCCTGGGCGCTCTCGCCGCCGATGGACGCCCCGTCCGCGTAGGGCGTGCGGCCCGCGCGGACCTCGATCGTGGCGTTCGGTTGTTTCACTGCTTCGATGGCCTCAGCCAGGGTGCGGAACCTGCCGCCGGGGCCGACCGTGAGCGTCGCGCTCTTCGAGGCGACCGCCTTGAGCATCGCAGGCACGGTCGGCTTGAGCCTGGCGTTGGCGAGGACGGGGTCTTTGGGGAACTGGGCTCTGAGCTCGTCGAGATGCTTGCGGCATGCGTCGAGCTCGCGCCGGCGGTATGCCTCGGCGGCTTTGCGATAGAGCGCGACGGCCTTGGGGTCCGACTTCCTGGCCGGCGGCTTGGGCTTTGGCTTCGGCACCGGCGGCTTCGGTCCGGGCGGCTTGGGCCTGGGGGCGGGCGCGGCGGGGAGGGCGAAGGGCTTGAATGCCGTGGCCGCCTGGTAGAGCTTCCCGGCGGACGCGAAGTAGCGGGTGTCGGCGAACTTCTCCTGGTAGCTGTCGAGAGCTGCGGCGGCCTTTGCGTGCTGGCCCGCGGCGGCGAGTCGCAAGGCACTGGCCAGGGCCTTCGCGGCGTCGGCCTCGCGTCGGGCGGCCTCGGCGGCGGGCCTGAGGTCGCCGAGCGCATCCGTCTTTGCGCCGAGGGCGGCGGCCCGGGTGAGGAGCTTCCCCGCCTCGTCCTCGTCGCCGAGCAGCCGGAGCATCAGGGCCGCGCCGAGCAGGTCCTGGGGGCTCGAGCTGTCGCCAGCCTTCTGGACGAGGAGCCTGGCGGACTTGGCGCGGAGGTCGGGCCACGGGACCGTCTCCGTCTTCATCGGCGTCTTGGCCGTGATGGCCTTGCGGTCGGCGCTGACCAGGTCGCCGTTGAGCCCAGGGATGATCAGGTCGCTCTTGCGGAGGCGCGGCTGCGCGGTCTTGATGCGCTGGATCATCTTCCCCTGGAGGGCGATGAGCGCCTGGGCGGCGGCCCGGCGCTGCGCCACCTGCTTGCGGACCGCGGGGTCGTCGAGCTGGAGGGCGTCGAGCTTCGCGACGGCCTCGGCAAGCTGCCACCGGCCCAGCAGGCCCTCGATGGGCGCCCAGGCCTCGGCGAACTGCGCTTGCTGCGCGGCTCGGCGCTCGGCGGCCTGCGCGGCCGATGCGGCCTGCTTCGCCGCCGTGGCGAGCTTCTGGAGCCCCTGGCGGTACTGCTGAATGGCCGCGATGGCCGCGCGGGCGAGCTGCACCTCCCGGTCGGTGCCGAAGGTGTCGGCCACCTTCTGGACGGCGGCAGCGGCCTCGTCGAGCTTGCCCTGGCCGGCGAGGCGTGCGGCGGCGGTGCGCGCGGCGTCTGCGGCCTGCGCCGCCTGGGCCTCGATGGCCGCGCGGGCCTCGGCCACTTTGGCCTTGAGCGCCTCGTTGTCCTGGCCCGCCGCCACGGCCTCGATGGCGGCGATGGCCTCGCCGAACTTCTGTTCGCCCGACAGCGCCTTCGCCTTGGCCTCGGCCTCGGCGAGTGCGGCCTCCCATGGCGGCGGCTCGGGCTCCTTCGGCCCTTCGTCGGGCGGGTTAGGCTCGCCGGGCTCGGGTGGTGTGGGGACGATGCCCTCTGGCTCCGTCTGGGTGGCGGGCGCAGTGGGCGTGGCGGTAGTGGGCCCCGCGGCGGTCGTTGGTGCAGGTTGCTGGGCCGGGTCCCCGGTGGCAGGCGCGGCGGCGACGTCGGTGGCGGGCCTGGCCGTCTGCTCGCGGGGGCCGAAGAGCGTGGGGATGAGGAGGGCGGCGGCCGCGGCCAGTCCGGCCAGCAGGACGCCCGCGATGATGACGACGGGCAGCCACCGGCGCCGGCCACCCCGGCGAGGGGGCCGGTGCCCTGCTCCTGCTGGGATGCGCGCGTGCCGCACAGAGGTGGCCTTCAGGAGGAGCTGGAACTGGCTGAGCAGCTCCTCATAGGTCTGGAAGCGCTCTGCGGGGTCCTTCGCGCACATCCTGGCCAGCAGGTCGTCCACCTCCTGGGGCAGCTCGGGCGCGAGGGCGCGGGCCGAGGGCAGGGGGCTGTGGGCGTGCTGCTTGATGAGGTCGGCGACCGTGGGGCCGGGGAAGGGCGGGCGCCCGGTGAGCATGTGGTAGAGGACGACGCCGAGGGAGTAGATGTCGGAGCGGCAGTCGGCGATCTGGGGGTTGCGGGCGAGCTCGGGGGCCATGTAGACGGGGCCGCCGTGTGTGCCGCGGACGATGCCGACGGTGGTCTCCTCGAGGCTCTTCGAGAGGCCGAGATCCGCGAGCTTCACGTCGCCCCGCTGGGTGAGCAGGATGTTCGATGGCTTGACGTCGCGGTGGATCAGCAGATTCTCGTTGGCGTGGTCGAGTGCGGTGGCCACCTGGGCGACGATCTGGAGGGCATCGACGACGGTGATACGCCCCTCGCGCTCGATCCGGCCGTCGAGGCTCTCGCCGTCTACGAGCTCCATGGAGAAGAAGTGGAAGCCCTTATCCTCGACGATGTCGAAGATCTGAATGATGTTGGGGTGGTTGAGCTTGGCGGCGGCCTGGGCCTCGCGCTTGAACGAGGTGAGGAACGCGGTGTCGCTGGTCACGCTGCGCGGCAGGACCTTGAGCGCGACCCGCCGCCTGAGGCCCTCCTGGATGGCTTCGTAGACGGTGCCCATCCCGCCGCTGCCGATCTTGCGGGTGATCCGATAGCCGCCGAGCGATTCACCTTCGAGCTGCTCCTGGGCCTCAGGCTCCCTGGCGTCGGGCGGCGGGGCTGGCGCCTGCGTCTGGGGCGCCGGCGCGGGCGGCTGTGGGGTGGGCTGCGGCGCCGGCGGGGGCTGTGGCTGAGGGGCCGGGGCGCTGGACGGTGCGGTGAGGACGGTCTTGCAGTGTGGACATCGGAAGCGCTCGACGCCCTCGGGCGCCACGAGCTTCTGCTTGCACTTGGGGCAGGCGAAGGCGCGTCGCGCCATGGTCAGGACCCTTCCTCCACGGTGCCGGACTCCACCGGGCCGCCGTGATTATAGCGCGCCGCCGCCGCGATTTGCAACGGGCCGCCGGCTGGCGCAGGAATAGGAAAAGCTCTTGACAACGGGCGTCGCGTCGCGTACGCTTCGTGTGGCGGCAGAATGCCCCTCGCGGGCACGCCGCCGCTGGCGCGTGCCCGATGTGCCGACCCCGCGCAGGGAAGCACTTACTCCCAACGACCGCGGTAGTAGGCGAAGGGCTCGCAAACGCACGGGCTGCGACGCGCATTGCGTTGGCGCAGCCCGTGTGTCGTTCTGGGAGAAAGCGGGGCGGGGCTACAGTGCGTCGAGGACGGCGCCGCTGGCGCGCCTGGCCACGTCGGCTGCGGCGCGGGCGGCCTCGGCGAGGCGGCGGATGTGCTCGGGCGTGGTGCCGCAGCAGCCGCCGATGAGGTTCGCGCCCGTCTCCAGCAGCTCGGGCACCCGGGCGGCCATGTCATCGGGCGTCTCTCGGAACACGGTCCTGCCACCGACCAGCTCGGGCATGCCGGCGTTGCTCTTGATCCACAGCGGCCTCGCGGTCGCGCCCCGCATTAGGCGGGCGACCTCGAGCATGTTCGCGATGCCGGAGCCGCAGTTCGCGCCGACGATGTCGGCGCCGGCCGCGTCGAGCTCGGCGGCGGCCTGCTCGGGCCGCACGCCCATCATCGTGGCGAAGCCTTTCGGCCCACGGGCGAACGTCATCGAGACGACGGCCGGGAGGCCGCAGACCTGGCGGGCTGCCTTCAGGGCCGCTTTGGCCTCGCCCAGGTCGCTCATCGACTCGATGCACAGTCCGTCGGCGCCGCCCTCGACCACCGCGGCGATCTGCTCGGCGAAGCAGGCGACGAACTCCTCCTCGCTCCTCAGCCCCAGCGGCGCCACGAACTCGCCGGTCGGCCCCACCGACGCGAACACCCACGCGCGGCCCTCCGCCTCGCGGCGCGACAGCGCGGCGCCCAGGCGGTTGAGCTCGGCGGTGCGCTCGCCGAGGCCGGCCTTCTCGAGCTTCCAGCGCGTCCCGCCGAAGGTATTCGTCAGGATGATGTCGGCGCCGGCCTCCACGTAGCCGCGTGCCACGGCGGCCACGGCCTCGGGGTGCTCGGCGTTCCAGGCCTCGGGCGCCTCGCCTGCCGGCAAGCCGGCCGCCGCGAGCTGCGTGCCCCACGCGCCGTCGGCGATGAGGACCGCCTTCTCCTTGAGCAGCGTCTTCCAGTCCATCGCGTCGTCCTTGCTTCATCGGTGGCGGCAGGGCGTCAGGCTCTCCCGTACTGTACCGCCGCAGGCGCCGTTGTCAAACCGACGGCAGGTAGGCGGTTGCGATGTCAGGTTTCCACCCCGATGCCCGTACGCCCTGATAGGTC
>CAZDNN010000460.1:0-5390 GCA_964506385.1 uncultured Planctomycetota bacterium | reverse complement strand
CCAACCATTGCCCCGAGGATCGCCACCACATCGTCCACCGTCATCTCCTTCGCATTCGCCCTCAGCGAGCCCGACGGCATGCTCTCCTCGGCGATTGCAGGGAAGTCCGAGGCAGGGATCGCCACCCCGTCGAGCGCCTTCGCCAGCCCGAACCGCTCGACCAGGCCCTCGATGAGCTCTACGATGTCGCCGCCCGCGACCTCCGACAGGCGATCGTACTTGTCCCCCACGTGCTCGCGGTTCAGCCGCATCACGTGGGGCATTAGCAGCGCGCAGACCACCCCGTGCTCGAGGCCGTAGCGCGCGCCCAGCGGATGGGCGATGCCGTGGACGGCGCCGAGCCGCGCGTTGGCGAGCGCCATGCCAGCCATCAGGCTCCCGTAAGCGCACTGCTCGCGGGCCTCCAGGTTCCCGCCGTCCTCCCAGGCAACCGTCAGCCAGCCGATGAGTCGCCGCGCGGCGTCGAAGGCAATGCCATCGGTCAGCGGCGTGGCGTGCACCGAGGTGAAGGACTCGATGGCCTGCACCAGAGCGTCCATCCCCGACGCCGCCGTGACGTCGGGCGGACAGCTCGCCGTGAGCTTCGGGTCCACGATGGCGACGGCTGGCATCATCGAGTCAGCGCGGATGCTCTTCTTGATCCCGCGCTCGCGGTCGCTGAGCACAGCGTTCTTCGTCACCTCGGCGCCGGTACCCGCGGTCGTGGGGATGGCGATGAAGGGAATGGTCGTGGCCGTGACGGGGTGGCCGTCGTGGAAAGCGGAGGTCGGCTCGTGGTGGTGTGCGAGGCCGGCGATAGCCTTCCCCGCGTCCATCGCGCTCCCGCCGCCCAGCCCGATGACCACGTCACAGCCCACATCGTGGCAGAAGGCCCTGCCGTGGTCGATCGTCACCACGTCAGGGTCGTGCTCGACCTCATCGAAGGTCGCCTCCTCCACATCACAGGCGTCGAGATAGCGGATCACCTGGTCGAGGATCCCCGTCCTCCGCATCGCCGTCCTGCCCGTGACCAACATCGCGCGACGGCCGAAGTGCGCGGCACGGTCGCCCACGCACGACAGGCAGCCCGTGCCCGTCACGATCTCCCCAGCGGTCTTGAAGGCGTGCATGTGCGACCTCCTCGCGCTCCATCGATCCGCCCCGATTATGGGATGGCCGCCCAACGGTGTCAAGCACCGCCCATCGCCGAGTGCGACCCGGCATCGTGGGCTACCGTCTGCTGCCCCGGATCTCGTGCTCGTGCTCGCAATCGTGCTCCTGCCCTGGGCCATGCGGGCCGCGTCGCGGAGTCTCCCAGTCGGCGGAGGCACGTGGGGGGCAGCCCTCCGCCATCAATCTGGCAGTGGCCAGGGGTGAACCGAATACAACGTCGGGTCACCGAGAATTGCAGAGTTGACCAACTCTGCAATTCCTTCAGACGCCGCACCGGCGCCCGCTCCATCGCGATCCGCAGGCGAGGGCCTACCCGGCGAGGCGTGCTCCCCCAAGAGCCAAGCCGTCTAGAGATGCCACACGGCTTGAAGGCTCCGCCTGGCATCCCCTCTTTCGCGCTTGACAACCAGCCTGCCTGGCGGTATGATTCTTCTACTGTCTGCCTGTGGAGTCCATTCATGTCGCGCGATGCACACGACCAACGAAGGGGGACCCAGGCCCTCGGCCTACGTGTGCTTACCATCTACCGACATCGTGCGCCGCGAGGATCCTAGGGCAAGACCGAAGCAGAATGAGCCGAGAGCCCCGGACCTTCGCGGTCGCGGGGCTTTTTCGTTGCGACACGACACGAACCAGATGAGGAATGCAAGACCATGGACGACCACGTGATCATCTTCGACACGACGCTGCGCGACGGCGAGCAGTCGCCAGGGGCAAGCCTCAACACCGCGGAGAAGATCGAGATCGCCCGCGCACTGGCTCACATGAAGGTGGACGTCATCGAGGCGGGGTTCCCCATCGCCTCGCCCGGCGACTTCGAGGCCGTACGGCGCGTCGCCGCCGAGGTCCAAGGGGCCACCGTCGCCGGCTTGGCACGAGCCCTCGAGAAGGACATCACGTGCGCCTGGGAAGCGGTCCACGGCGCCGAGCGCCCTCGGATCCACGTCTTCCTGGCCACCTCGAAGGTGCACATGGAGCATAAGCTCAAGAAGGCGAAGGCGGAGATCGTCCGCCTCGCCGTCGAGGGCACGCGCCTCGCCCGCAACCTCTGCGGCGACGTCGAGTTCTCCCCAGAGGATGCCTCGCGGACCGAGCCGGACTTCCTCTGCGAGGTGGTCGAGGCCGTCATCGCCGCCGGCGCGACGACGGTGAACATCCCGGACACCGTTGGCTACGCCATGCCCGAGCAGTTCGGCGCACTCATCGCCACCCTCTTCGACCGCGTGCCGAACATCGACCAGGCAGTCATCAGCGTCCACTGCCACAACGATCTCGGCCTCGCCGTCGCCAACAGCCTCGCCGCCGTGAAGGCCGGAGCGAGGCAGGTCGAGTGCACGATCAACGGCCTCGGCGAGCGCGCCGGCAACGCCTCCCTCGAAGAGATCGTGATGAACCTCAAGGTCCGCAGCGACTACTTCGGCTGTGACACGGGGATCGCCACCCAGCGGCTCGTGCCCGTGAGCAAGCTCGTCGCGAGCCTCACGGGCATCTTCGTCCAGCGCAACAAGGCCATCGTCGGCCTCAACGCCTTCGCCCACGAGGCCGGCATCCACCAGCACGGCGTGCTCGCCCACAGCGAGTGCTACGAGATCATGCGGCCCGAGGACGTGGGCCTCAGCAAGAGCGACCTCGTCATCGGCAAGCACTCGGGCCACCACGCCATCGGCGAGCGCTGCCGCGAGCTCGGCTACGACCTCTCCGAGGAGCATCTCCGACACGTCGTCGATCAGATCAAGGCTCTCGCCGACAAGAAGAAGCAGATCTTCGACGACGACATCCGCACGATTGTCGAGGGCGTCGCCGCGGCCAGCACCGGCCTGTTCCGACTCATCAGCTTCCACACGTCCAACGGCACGAACACGATCCCCACTGCGACCGTGGTGCTACAGCGCGACGACGAGGAGCCGATCCAGGACGCCGCGACGGGGGACGGCCCCGTCGATGCCATCTACAAGACCATCAACCGCATCGCGGGAATGGAGGACCGCATCCGCCTGCTCGACTATCAAATCCGAGCGGTCACCAGCGGCAAGGACGCGCTGGGCGAGGTCTCGATCCTCGTCGAGTGCGGCGACGAGCGCGTCTCGGGACGCGCCGCCAGCACCGACATCCTCGAAGCCAGCGCCCAGGCATACATCGCGGCGATCAACCGCATCGCGGCGATGCTGAACGGCAGACCAAAGGCGGCACAGGGACCCGAAAGGGACGAACATCCGTAGAGGATTGGATGGGTGGAAGGATGGATGATCGGATGAAGAGCAGCCTGTCTGGATCCCCTCCCACTCATCCACCCATCCACTCATCCATTCACCCACTCACGAGACGAAAGAAGAACAGCCGAAGATGACCCGCTCCAAAGGCACCCTCCTGTGCGTATCCGTCACCACCTCGACCGTCGAGGAGACGCTGGAGGTCCTGCACGCACCCGGCAGGGCTTTCGACGTGGCGGAGCTTCGGCTCGACTACATCCAGTCGCCGGACCTGCCGCGCCTGCTCGAAGGGCGCCCGTGCCCCGTCATCGCCACCTGCCGCCCGACGCGCGAGGGCGGGCGGTGGACGGGGGACGAGGGGCGGCGCCTCGAGCTCCTCGCCGAGGCCGACCGCCTGGGCGCCGACTACGTTGATATCGAGCTCGACGCCCTCCCCTACTACCACCGCCAGGGCCGCGCCAGGCTGCTCGTCTCGTACCACAACTTCGACGGGACGCCGGGCGATCTCCAGGCCATCGCCCGCCGGATCGAGGCCACCGACGCCGATGTCGTGAAGCTCGCCACCATGGCGACCTCGCTGGCCGACAACCTCGCGGCCTTCGAGGTCCTGCGCAACGCGGCGAAGCCGACCATCTGCGTCACCATGGGCGAGCACGGGCACGTCTCGCGGGTGCTCGGCCCGAAGTTCGGCGCCTTCCTCGTCTTCGCCTCGCTCGCCTCGGGACGCGAGGCGGCCCCCGGGCAGGTGCCGGTGGACGAACTCCTCGGGCTCTATCGCTTCCGCTCGATCGGCCCGGCCACGAAGGTCTACGGCGTCATCGCCAACCCCGTCGCCCACTCGATGAGCCCGGCCATCCACAACGCCGCCTTCGCCGAGACAGGCCTTAACGCCGTCTACCTCCCGTTCCGCGTGGACGACCCGGCCGCGTTCGTCCCCGCCTTCCAGGCGCTGCCCATCGACGGCTACAGCGTGACCATCCCGCACAAGGAGGCGGTCATCCCGCTGCTCGACGAGGTCCAGCCGCTCGCCGCGAAGATCGGCGCGGTCAACACCATCGTCCGCCGCGACGGGGCGCTCCACGGCTCGAACACCGACTGGTCGGCGGCCGTCGCCGCCATCGAGAGCGGCCTGCCGGAGGGCGTGGTGCTGGAGGGCAAAAGCGTCCTGCTCCTCGGCGCGGGCGGTGCCGCCCGAGCCATCGCCTTCGGCCTCGCCGAGCGCGGCTGCCGCGTCGTCATCGCCAACCGCACCCACGAGCGCGGCGTCCGACTTGCCGAGGAGGTCGGCTGCTCCTGCGTCCACCTCGACGATGTCGCGACCGTGCCCTACAACATCCTCGTCAACGGCACCTCCGTCGGCATGCATCCCAACGTGGACGCCATCCCCATCGACCCCGACCTGCTGCTGCCCGAGACGCTCGTCTTCGACAGCGTCTACAACCCGCTCGAGACCCGCCTTCTGGCGGAGGCCCGCGCCCGCGGCTGCCGCACCGTGGACGGCCTCGCCATGTTCGTCAACCAGGCGGTCGCGCAGTTCGAGCTCTGGACCCGCCACCCCGCCCCCCGCGCCGCCATGCGCGCCGTCGTCGAAGAGCGCTTGCGTCCTTGAGAGCCTGACGGCATCCTGGGCCGGCAGCAGGTCGTGTTGGCATGCAGGCCCAATGGTGGAGGGTCGTGACTGTGTGGCTGCCAAAGGACGAGCGGCTCTTGATCGAGGCGTACTACCTACGGATCGGGGCGGTTGCCCAGGACATGTGGTTCGAGGCATCTGGACTCGCGCCTGTTCTGGCAAAGCGAAGACGCGCGCGCGATCCGCGCGCTATCCCAGAGTACGGCGATGCCATCGAGGCCACACGTCCTGAGGAGAGCTTGGGAGAGCTGGAGCAGCAGATCAAGCGGTATATTGATGTCTGTCACAGAATTGAGGTGGCAAATGCGACGCTCCAAGAGCGGGGTCTCATACAACTGCAAAAATGTCAAGGGGCACTGAAAACCGGCCACCAGGGGGCACTTCAAAATAGGCCATGT
>CAZDNN010000459.1:0-5393 GCA_964506385.1 uncultured Planctomycetota bacterium | reverse complement strand
GGCGGGCGGGAGTGTGGCGGCCCGCGAGCTTGCTGGCCGTCGGCGTCGGGCGCCCCGCGTGCCTGGGAGCTTTGATTCAGAATCGTGGCGAGCCGTATAGCTCCCGGTAGTGACCAATCCCTGGCTCCACCGACGCAAGGTCGGTGGGGGCCGGCCCCGTCGCGCTCGCCAAGCACGTACAGGGCCTGGCCTCGGGCGCGCAGGTGGCCCGAAGGCGCTGCGGCGGGATCTATTTCCGGTCTTGCGCAAAACCAGAACTAGACCCCGCCGCTCACCCGCCGCATCGCGCAGCGTGCCCCCCGTCAGTGTGGGCGACCCGCGGGACACAGAGGGCTCCGCGCAACCGGCCACTCCTTGTCCCGTCTCCTCACAAGTCCCCGCAACAGGAACCAGGTAGTTCGTCGTCGCCACGATGGCGATCTTACCGTGGTCTGGGTCCCCGGCACCCACCCGCTCGAAGAACGCGCACACCCGCGGCGAGTGGGCCTTTGCCTGCCACGCCGCCTGGTTGCGCGCCCGGCGCACCAGGGCCGGGCCCGCCTTCGTGATGTACCCAGGGTGGGCCACCACCACGCGGCGGGCCACCTTCGCCAGTTCCTCGTAGGCCAGCCCATAGCCGTTCGACCCCTCGAAATGGAGGATCGCCAGCGTCGGCTGCTTCGCGTGCAGGTGCAGCCCCACGTACCTTATCGCAAGCCTCCTTTCGGTTTTGGGATGGAGAGGGGGTCTGTTAGAGGGCGGTCAAACCTGTTTTGCGCAAAACAGGGCCGTCTCGACAAGCCCCGATGTCCTGCCCATCGAGGCCCGCGCCGCACAACTGGACGCATTGAGCCCTGCACGCGACGACGAGGGATGCCGACGTTGGTGCGGCACTGGGCGGGGCTTCCTGGCCGTCCGCGCCGTCGGGTGGGTCGTGCCTGCGGGGCGCAGGACTCTCGCAGCCCAAGTCAGCTCTGGGGACGGGACTTGGGCTTCGAGGGTTTGCGGCGGAGCTGGGCGCGGTCGGTCGCCACCTCGTCAACGAAGTCGGCGGCACTGCGGGCAAACGAGAGCACCTTGCGATGGAGCGGATCGTCGGCTGGCGTGAGGCGGTAGATGACAGTGTTACCGGCGTGACGCCAGTCTACGAGGCCGCGCGTCTCGAGATAGCGGAGATGACGGGACAGCGTGGAGGGGGGCCGGCGGAGGATTCTCCTGAGTTCGGCGAAGCTCACTGGGCGCTGGAGCAGGGCCGCCAGGATGCGCAGGCGCGTGCCGTCGCCGAGGGCTCTGAAGAGCCAGCCAGCGTCTTTTGCCGTCATGGCGTGTACCTCCTGTGGGAATGCGGTCGGTAACGTGCGGATAGACTACGGGGCCGGGTGCGGGGTGTCAATGGTATTGTTCCGGTTTTGCGCAAAACAGGTTCTGTTCGTCCCCCTGCCCCCGCGCCGCATCACCTTGGCGCAACGGCCAGCCGCCACCCGGCGCGCCTGCGGGACCCGCCTCCCAACCTCGGCGTCTGCCTTGATTTGGCGGCCGCGTTCCGTATACTGACACGGGATCGGAGATGTGGTTCATGCTGCGACGCAAGAAGACGCCGACGGCGCCGCTGGTGTCGATCGTGGTGCTGGCGCACAATAAGGCTGCGTACACCGCGCGCTGTTTCGAGGGCTTGGTGCGCTCGACCTATCGCCCCGTCGAGGTTGTGGCTATCGACAACGGCTCGACGGACGACACGCCGGCGCTCTTCGCCTCGTTCGCCCGTGACGCCGAGCAGGCGGGGGTGGACTTCCGCCCCACCCGGCTGGAGGAGAACGTCGGCGCCGCCTCCGGCCGCAACCTGGCGCTCGAGCAGGTCGAGGGCGACTACATCGTGTTTCTCGACAACGACGTGGTGCCCCGCACCTTGTCGTGGCTGGAGCGCCTCATGGCGGTTCTCGCGGGCGACCGGTCCATCGGGATCGTGGGGCCGAAGCTCGTCTATCCGTTCCCGCCCCACCTCATCCAGTTCGCCGGCGGGGCGGTCACGCCCACGGGCTGGGTGCAGTTCTGCGGCCGCGGCGAGCCGCGGGACGCCCCGGAGTTCAACGAGCCGCGCGAGGTCCAGTGCCTGATCAGCGCCTGCTGGATGATGACCTGGGACCTCTATCAGCGGGTCGGGAAGCTCGACGAGGCGTTCAACCCGCTCCAGTTCGAGGACATCGACTACTGCTACCGCGCGCGCTACGCGGGCTACCGTGTCGCCTACGAGCCGTCGGTCGAGATGTACCACTTCGAGAACGTCACGTCGGGCGACACGCCGCAAATCAACTATACCTACGTGACGATCAAAAACGGCATGCGGTTCAAGAAGAAGTGGCGGTCCATGTTCGAGACCGAGGGCGGCCCCCGTGACGAGGACCTCGAGTGGAAGGACATCGAGAAGCACGATCTGAGCGAGATCGGCGAGCTCGAAACCGTGGAGTAGCCAACTTGGAGGGCCCGAGATGCCCAGGGAGATCGAAGGCACGCTGTCGGCCAAGGGCCTGAAGGTCGGGATCGTGGTCAGCCGCTTCAACAGCTTCATCACTCAGAAGCTGCTGGACGGCGCGCTCGACGCGCTGACGCGGTCCGGCGCGGCGGACGAGGACATCGTGGTCGCGCGGGTGCCGGGCGCGCGGGAGATCCCGGTCGCAGCCAAGACGATGGCCGAGAGCGGTCAGCACGACGCCGTGATCTGCCTCGGCGCCGTCATCCGCGGCGGCACCCCGCATTTCGACTACGTCGCCGCCGAATCCAGCAAGGGCATCGCCGAGGTCGCGCTCACGAGTGGCATTCCCGTCATCTACGGCGTCCTGACCACCGACACCATCGAGCAGGCCGTCGAGCGGGCCGGTACCAAAGCCGGCAACCGCGGCTACGACGCCGCCGTCACCGCCATCGAGATGGCCAGCCTCCTCAAGCAGATGCGCCAGGCCTGACCGCGCCTCCCGCCACCACAGGGGCCGTCGCCGCCGCGTGAAAGGGGGTCGGATCTTGATTAGTGATTAGGGCATAGCGGCATACCCACGGTGGCGCGAGTCACCGGAACCGCTAATCACTAATCAAGATCCGACACCTCTGTAGCGTTGAGCATGCGCCGAACGCGCGTGACAACGCGGCCGAGAGGTGTCTGCTCATCTTCCATGGCTCAGAGCGGCTCGACGACGCTGATGGGCTCGGGGCCGATGCGGTGCTGGTAGATGGCCTCGATGAGCTCCATGGTCTTCACGGCGTCGTTGAAGTTGGTGGTGGGCTGGATGCCGCGGCGGATGCAGGAGATGAGGTAGCGGTTGAGGTCGAGGGGGCCGCAGGCGATGTAGTTCTCGGTGCTGCCGCTGAGCTGCTCGGGGTCGAGGACCTCGGCGGGCTCGGTCTTGCCGTCGGCGTAGACCTTGCCGCCCTCCTCGGGGTCGCCGAAGAAGGAGATGCCGCGGGCGTGGGTCTCGACGGTGAAGAAGCGGCGGCCGGTCATCCAGTTGGTGAGCAGGATGCCGGTGACCTTGCGCTTGGGGGCCTTAGGGTTCTCGAAGCGGACGAGGGCGTTGTGGACGGTCCAGTGCTCGGCGCCCAGGCGGCGGACGTCGCTGGCGACGCGGACCACCTCGCCGCCGCACAGGAAGCGCAGGGTGTCCACCGCGTGGATGGCGTCGCAGGTCAGGATGTCGATGGCGCCGTTGTAGTAGGGGCCGGCGCCGACGGCGTTCTTGTAAAAGGTCGAGACGGCGGTGTGGATGGGGCTGCGGGCCTCGCAGGCCTTCTTGCCCGCGACGATGACGGGGGCGAAACGCCGCTGGAAGGTGACGGCCGTGAGCACCTTGTTCTTGCGGGCGATGATGGCGAGCTGGCGGGTCTGCTCGCAGGTCACGGCTGGCGGCTTCTCGACCACTAGGTGGCGGCCCATGTCCATCACGGTCGCGGCCACCTCGAAGAGCAGGTGGGGCTTCATGATGGCGTAGACCACGTCGGGCTTCTGCTCGGCGATCATCGCCTTGTAGTCGGTGTAGAGCGCGTCGGCGGGGACGTGGAACTGCTCGGCCGCCTTCTTCATGCGCGTCTCATCGAGCTCGGCGATGGCGCAGATAGCGGCGCCCTTGATGTCGCGGATCGACGTGTAGTGGGAGCCTGTGGCGCGGGGCCCGGCGCCGATGAACGCCACGCGGAGGGTGCGGCGGCGGGTCGTCTTGCGGGCAGTCCTCTTGCGCGTCGTCTTCGCCTTGGCCATCGTGGTCCTCGCTGTCAGGGGGATGGGGAGCAGCAGGTCAGCCAGGCTCCCAGTCGGGGAAGAAGGGGCGGGGCTCTGTCCCGGGGGAGTATATCACGCCTGCCCGCCGAGTCAAGGGCCCGAGGCCGATCTCCAGTTGCGGGAGCCGAGGCGTCGGGGGGGCGGGGAGAACCGTTTGCCTTCGCTACCCAAACGTGCTAGGCTACTCGCAGACCAAGGGCAACCCGGAGCAGCAGACATGAGCAGCGACAGGGGCGAGACGGACGGTGATGCGGGCAGCCTCGCGCTGGTCGGCCAGCGCGCGCGCGCCAGGCCGCGACGCTCCCGGGAAGCCACGCTCGACGAGAAGTTCCTCGCCAAGAAGCAGGCGTGGGAGCGATGCGGCGGCGCCGTGCCCACCACCCACGATCTCTATCTGGGCGACGCCCGAATGATGCGCGAGGCGCTGCCCGACACCGAGGTCCACCTCGTCGTCACCTCGCCCCCCTACTGGAACCTCAAAGAGTATGCCGGCGACGGGGAGGACGCGCAGCTCGGCCATATCGACGACCGCCGCGAGTTCCTCGACCAGCTCAACACCGTGTGGGCGCAGTGCCTCGACATGCTCGTCCCCGGCGGCAGGATGTGCGTCGTGGTCGGCGACGTGTGCCGCTCGCGCAAACGCCACGGCCGGCACGTCGTCGAGCCGCTGCACGCCTACCTGCTCGTCGAGGGGCAGAAGCTCGGCTTCGACCCCCTGGCGCCCATCATCTGGAAGAAGATCGCCAACGCCACCACCGAGGTCGCAGGCAACGGCTCCGCCTTCCTCGGCAAGCCCTACGAGCCCAACGCCGTCATCAAGAACGACATCGAGTTCATCCTCATGTTCCGCAAGCCCGGCGCCTACCGCCACCCCACCCAGGAGCAGCGCGACCTCTCGCTCATCGAGAAGGACGACTACCGGGCCTGGTTTCGGCAGGTATGGGAGGACATTCCCGGCGAGCAGCAGCGGGGGCATCCCGCGCCGTTCCCCGTCGAGCTGGCGCGGCGGCTGATCGGGATGTTCTCGTTCGTCGGCGACACCGTGCTCGACCCCTTCCTGGGCACGGGCGCCACGAGTCTGGCGGCCCTGGCCATGCACCGCTCGTCCATCGGCTTCGAGATCGAGCCGAGCTACTTCGCGTTGGCGAAG
>CAZDNN010000458.1:0-5395 GCA_964506385.1 uncultured Planctomycetota bacterium | reverse complement strand
TGGCGAGGGCGATGGGACTCGAACCCACAACCACCAGATCGACAGTCTGGTACTCTAGCCGATTGAGCTACGCCCCCGCAATGCCAAAAAGCCGACGGGCCACGCCAAGAGGCAACCCGCCAAGCCTGGTGGGCGATGACGGGCTCGAACCGCCGACTTCATCCTTGTAAGGGATGCGCTCTAGCCAACTGAGCTAATCGCCCGTGTCTAGACACGTCCTCTAGCCGTCATACGATACCATTTCGCACGCCCGAAGTCAAGATCATTTGCCGCGCGGAGTCTGCCCCCGGATCTTGGGGTTTCTTCAGGCGGCGAGTCTCCGGATGTGTTTCCAGAGCTCGTCGAAGCCCCAGAAGCGGTCCCACTCGCCACCGGCGGTGCCTGCGCAGGAGGCCGCGCCCTCCTTGCGTCCCTGCTCGCCGAAGGTGTAGCTGGCCACATGAGCTTGACGTCCCGCCACCCCTCGGTGGTCTGCACCTTGGTGCCGTCCACCGTCACACACTGGCGGAGGCCCTTCCGCGTGCGGCTCGCGACGGGCCACCTCGGCCTTGACCCGCCGCTTGGCCTCCTCGCCCCAGCGGGCCACGATGACCTCGGCCTTGTGCACCGAGACGTGCGCCCCCGTCAGGCGGTTGACCGGCCTCGTCCACCATCCGCGGGCCGCGATGCCCGCCGTGATGCCCGGCCACCCACTCCTGGAGAAGCAACCGCGCCACCTCCCGAGCCAGTCGCCAAGCCGCGTGCTCGGCCACGTAGAGCTTGCTGCCTTCAGGCCAGCGCCGCGCCTCGGCGGAAAACCTCTGGACAGCCGACACGAACTCTGCCACAATCAGCGCCTGAGAACTCTCCAACGACATCGGCTATGCTCCTTCACCGGGGAAACCCGGGGAATTGTCCACCCCGAGCATAGCCGATTTCTTCTCCCCACCGCCACTTTTTCCGCACTCCGCCACAACTCGCCCCCCCCACCACCTGCAAACCCCAAGAACCGGGGGTCAGACTCGGCGGGAGGTCAGCCCGGAAGGCGGCACTCGCGGCGCCTCACATCTCATCGCGCACGGTGGGCGACGGGCATGCGCATGCCGCGGATGCAGGGCTTCCAGAAGCACTGCTCGGGGTTCATCGTGATGCGGTCGAGCTTGCAGTGGCGGATCCGCGCGCTCGCCTCACCTCGCCTGCCTGGCCTTGCGGAGGAGCTCGGCGGCGCGGGGGTCTTTGATGAGGTCCTGGAGCTTGCCCTCTTTCTGGAGGCGCTGGAGCAGGCTGCGGAGCTGGGCGGGGTCTTTGGGCAGGCTCTTCAGGTTGGGCATGCCGCCCGGCATCTTGGGCGCGGCGGGGCGGGCCTTCGCGGGCGCCTTGGGTTGGCGCTTGGCGGGGGCCTTGGGGGCGCCCTTGGGCGCGGGCCTGGCCCGGGGGGTGCGCGCCGGCGCTGGGGCGGGTCCCCCGCCGCCGCCGTCGCCGGGCGGCAGGTCGGGCGGGGCCTCAATGAGGAACTTGTGGCCGTCGGTCTCCTCGGCCATGTACTTCTTCGGGAAGCTGCCGTCGGTGTTCTTGATGACGCGCTCGATCTGCTCGCGGGGAATGGTCTTCTCGCCATCGGGCGTGAGGATGGTGACGGCGGCTTGGCCCGCGCACAGGACGGTGCCCTCGACCACGGTGCCGTCGCGGAGGATCACCTTGTCGCTGTCCTCGATCACGTAGACGGTGCCTGGCTCGCTCTCTTCCTCGCTGCCTGGCTCCTCGCCGGGTGCCATCCCGCGTGGGCCGCCAGGCTGTCGGGCGGAGCCTCCGCCGGGAGGGCCGCCGCGCTCTCCGCCGCCGCCCCGCGCGCCCGCGCGGGCGCCGGAGACACAGAGGGCCAGGGAACACAGGGCGGCACACGCCAGAGCGAGCGTTCGTCTCATCGTCGTCGTCTCCTGGGCTTGGTGAGGCCGGCGGCCTCTCGGAGCAGCGCGATCTCCTGCGGCAGCAAGACGCGGCAGGCGCCCTCGGGCAGGTCGGGGTCGCGGATCGGGCCGATGGCGACGCGCCGCAGGTCGCTCACGGGGTGGCCGAGCTTGGCGAGGACCCGCCGGATCTGGCGGTTGCGGCCCTGGTGAAGCTCGATCTCCAGTTCCGTGCTGTTGCGCTTGCGCCGCCGCACCCGGACGCGGCTGAGCCCGGTTCGGCCCTCCGACAGATGGACGCCGTCCCGCGCCTTGCGGACGGCTTCGGGTCGCATGACGCCCCGGACGGTGACGCGGTAGACCTTCGGGACGTGGTGCCGCGGGTGGGTCAGGCGCTGGGTGAGCTCGCCGTCGTTGGTCAGGATGAGAAGCCCGCGGCTGTCCTCGTCGAGGCGTCCAACGGTATAGAGCCGCCGCTTGTCGCGGCGGATGTAGTCGATGGCCCTGGGGCGGGTCTCGCGCCGCGAGCAGGTGCAGACGACGCCGCGCGGCTTGTTGAGCAGATAGTATGCCGGCGGCTCGGGCCGCACCCGCTGGCCGTCGCAACGGATCACGGCGGCCTCGGGGTCCACTTTCGTGCCGAGGTCGGTCACCGTCTCGCCGTCCACGGTAACCCGCCCCTCAGCGATCAACTCCTCGCATCGCCGTCGGGAGCCGACGCCCGCATGAGCCAGGATCTTGTGCAGGCGATCTTCAGCCATGGCCCACCGGCTCCGTTCGAGCCGCATGATACCCCATGCGCGCGGGATTTGCAAAGGATTTGCTGCGGCGATCGCGATGTGGGGGAGGGAACCCTTCTTTGAGGAAGAACGGTTCCCTCCCCCACACCCCCTCCTTCCCAAGAACCTTCACATTGGCATCGGGATTCCTGCTCCCTGGCAGCGTGTGGCTTGCCCAGATACCGCGAAACCCCGTGCGCGAGGGAGCAGGAATCCCGATGCCCTTTGTACAGGTCTTTGGGAGGGGGGTGCGGGGGGAGACCTTTCTCCTCAAGAAAGGTCTCCCCAGAGAAGAAGCCAGAGAGGACATCGAGGACGAGGACGAGTGAAGACGAGGATGGCGACTTGCAGTCGCCAAGCCCCCGCCCTATCATACGCACCATGACGAAGAGCGAACGGCGGAATCTGCGCAATGGACTGCTGTTCATCTCGCCGTGGGTGGTGGGGTTCGGCGTGTTCATGCTGTACCCGATCCTGGCGTCGCTGTTCTTCAGCTTCTGCGACTACTCGGTGCTCGAGCCGCCGGTGTGGTGGGGGGTGGAGAACTATACGGAGCTGTACCAGGACAGCGTCTTCTGGCAGTCGCTGGGCAACACGGGGGTCTACGCGGGGATCTCGCTGCCGCTCGGGATGTTCGTCGCGCTGAGCCTGGCGATCCTGCTGAACACGAAGGTGCGGGGGATGACGGTCTACCGCACGATCTTTTTCCTGCCGTCGATCGTGCCGATCGTGGCGATGGCGATCCTGTGGCTGTGGATCTTCAACGGGCAATACGGGGTGCTGAACTACGCACTGCGGCCGCTGGTGGAGGCCTACAACGCGGCGACGGCGCCGGTGCTGCCGTGGGTGAACGCGGCTCTGGGGGCGCTGGACGCGGCGGTGCGCTGGGTGGGGTCGCTGGTGGGGATGAGGGTGTCGTGGCCGTACAGGGCGGTGCCGGCGGTGTTGCCTGCGTGGCTGGACTCGCCGTTCTGGGCGAAGCCGGCGCTGATCGTCATGGGGCTGTGGGGTGTGGGCTACGCGGTGGTGATCTATCTGGCGGGGCTCCAGGACATTCCGGTGAGCCTCTATGAGTCGGCGGACATCGATGGGGCGAGCTGGTGGCAGAAGACGGTGCACATCACGATCCCGATGCTGTCGCCGGTGATCTACTTCAATCTGGTGATGGGGATCATCGGGACCTTCCAGATCTTCGCGGCACCCTACATCATGACCAACGGCGGCCCAGAGCGGGCCACGACGTTCTACACGCTGTATCTGTATGACCTGGCGTTCGAGGACCTGCGCATGGGCTATGCCTGTGCGATGGCGTGGATCCTGTTCGTCATCATCCTGGCGCTCACGCTGGTCGCGACGAAGGTGAGCCAACGGCACGTGCATTACGAACGGTAGGGGATTGGCGATTGCCGATTTCCGATTGCCGATTGTCGATTGGGGGTAGCGTGCGGTGAAGGGTGCGTCCCGACACGGGTCCGGCGGACGGAGGCTGACGCTGCCGAAGCGCGTCGCGGTGCATGGGGTGCTGTGCGCGGGGGCGGTGTTGTTCCTGTTTCCGTTCGTCTGGCTGGTGACGACGTCGCTGAAGCCGATCGAGCAGACGATGCGGATGCCTCCGGAGTGGCTGCCGCGTGCGACGTACGCGGAGGTGGGCGGGGTGCGGATGAAGGTGCTGGCGGAGCGAAAGCTCGACGAGCCGTCGGTGATCGTGACGATCGAGGAGGGGCGGCGGAAGGGGGAGCGGGTGCTGCTGCCGGCGAGCCAGTACGCCGATGGCCACGCCGAGGTGGAGGTGCGCGTCGCCGACCAGACGGTGACCATGCGGCCGCGGGCGACCCTTGAGAAGGCGGTGCCCGCGGGGCACTGGCTGGTGCGTGAGAAGCTCGAGCGACTGCCCCACGAGGAAGGGCCGCCAGCACGGTGGGACTGCGTGGCGGCGGGGGCGCTCGAGACGGTGATCGAGCCGGCGTGGCGCAACTACGACGGCGCGATCCGCTACACGGGGTATCACGAGTTCAGCGTGCTAGGCCGCGGGTTCCGGGTGCCCATGTTCGTGGTCTATCTCTACAACACGCTGGTAGTGGCGGTGCTGGGGGTGATTGGGGTCGTCTTCTCGAGCGCGCTCGTGGCCTACGGTTTCGCGCGGATCGAGTGGCCGGGCCGCGACACCTGCTTCTTGATCACCCTGGCGACGATGATGATCCCCTTCGCGGTCACCATGATCCCGCTCTACGCCGTCTTTCGCGCCCTGGGTTGGATCGGGACGCTCAAGCCGCTCTGGGTCCCCGCCTTTTTCGGCGGTGCCTTCAACATCTTCCTGCTGAGGCAGTTCTTCAGAACCATTCCGAAGGACCTGAGCGACGCGGCGCGGATCGACGGATGCAGCGAGTTCGGGATCTTCTGGCGCATCATCCTGCCGCTCTCGAAGCCCGCGCTCGCCGTCGTCGCCCTCTTCCACTTCATGTTCGCTTGGCGCGACTTTATGGCGCCGCTGATCTTCTTGACGAAGCAGGAGACGTACACACTGTCGCTGGGGCTGCACTTCTATCAGAGCCAGCACGGCGGCTCGGAGTGGCACTATCTGATGGCGGCGGCGACGCTGATGATCCTGCCGGTCATCGTCCTCTTCTTCTTCACCCAGCGCACCTTCATCCAGGGCATTTCGACCACTGGGATGAAGGGCTAGCAGCCCGTGGCAGAAGTCCGTTCGGACTGCGTGCGGGTCTTCGGGCC
>CAZDNN010000457.1:0-5400 GCA_964506385.1 uncultured Planctomycetota bacterium | reverse complement strand
GCGACCCGCTGTGGGCCGACCGGGCCGAGGAGGTGGCCTTCAACTCCTACCCCTGCTCGCAGTCGCCCGACCTCAAGGCCCTCCACTACCTCACCGCCCCCAACCAGGTCGTCCTCGACGCCCGCAACCACAGCCCGGGGGTGCAGAATCGCGGCTGCATGTTCGCCTACAACCCCCACAGCTACCGGTGCTGCCAGCACAACGTCAGCCACGGCTGGCCTTACTACGCCGAGGAGCTGTGGCTCGCCACCCCCGACAACGGCCTGTGCGCGTCGCTCTACGCCGAGAGCGAGGTGAAGGCAAAGGTCGGCGACGGGACGGAGGTCAAGGTCACGGAGACGACCGCCTACCCGTTCGGGGACAGCATCACGCTGACGGTGCGCGCGCGGAAGGCCGTGCGCTTCCCGCTCTACCTGCGCATCCCGCGCTGGTGCGAGGCGCCGAAGCTGTCGATCAACGGCAAGGCGGTCGAGGCGAAGGCCGAGCCGCTGGCCTTCCTCGTGGTCGAGCGGACGTGGCGGGACGGCGACAAGGTGGAGCTGGCCCTGCCGATGGCGCTCCGCTGCCGCGTGTGGGCGAAGAACCACAACGCCGTGAGCGTGGACTACGGCCCGCTGACGTTCTCGCTGAAGATCGGCGAGGAGTGGCGGCGCTACGGCGGCACCGACGAGTGGCCCGCCTTCGAGGTGCATCCCACCACGCCCTGGAACTACGGCCTGGAGATCGACCCCGCGGATCCCGCCGCGAGCATCGAGATCGAGCCCGTCGTGTTCAAGGACACGCCTGCGAACCCCTTCGCCCAGAATGCCGCACCGCTCGTCCTCAAGGCCAAAGCGCGGAAGATCCCCGAATGGGTGCTCGACCGCCACGGACTGTGCGCCGTGCTCCAGGACAGCCCCGTCCGCACCGCCGAGCCGCTCGAGACGGTGACGCTCATCCCGATGGGCTGCGCGCGGCTGCGCATCTCCGCCTTCCCAGTCGTCAGCACCAGCCCAGACGCCCGCGAGTGGCAGGCGCCGCCCCAGCCCGACCACCGCGCCTCGGCGTCCCACTGCCACGTCAGCGACTCCGTCGGTGCGATGTACGACGGCCTCCTGCCCAAGAGCTCCAACGACCACTCGATCCCGCGGATGACCTGGTGGGCCCACAGGGGCAGCAAGGAGTGGGTCGCTTACCGCCTGCCGAAGCCTGTGACCGTCTCCGAGTCCGACGTCTACTGGTACGACGACACCGGCCGCGGCCAGTGCCGCGTCCCCGCCTCCTGGCGCCTGCTCTACCGCGAGGGCAAGGACTGGAAGGAAGTGAAGCTGACAGGCGGCGCGAAGTACGGCACGGCGAAGGACGCCTTCAACAAGGTGACATTCGAGCCGGTCACGGCGACGGAGTTCCGCCTCGAGGTGCAGCTCCAGCGCGGCGTCTCCGGCGGCATCCTCGAGTGGCGCCTCGGGCCGAAGAAGGCGGAGAAGAAGTAGCCACAGAGGCACAGGGGGCGCGGCTACAGCGCGGAGCCGACGAAGCCGGTGCGGCGGCGGAGGAAGTGGGTGCGCTCGCTCATGGGCATGTCGAGGAGGCGACGGATCTGCTCGAGCTCCGCTTTCTCGGTCTCGGCCTTCAGCCGCTCAAGCCTCTTCTTCCTGTCGTCGGCTTCGCTCACGAGCGGTCTTCTCCAGGATATCGAGCACGGCCAGGTCCCGCGGGCGACCGAGGGCCTTCTTGCTGGCGATGATGTCGTCGAGGCTGGCGACCCAGAGGCGGGCGCGGCCGAAGGCGACTCGCTCGGCGCGGGAACGCAGGGAGGCGAAGGAGCGAATCCCGTGCAGGGCGGACATGAAGTCGAGCTGTAGCCCCGTGTCCTCCACCACGACCCGGTACAGGTCCGAGGCGGGGTAGTAGGGACGGAGGATGACGGCGTCCAGGCGGTCGGCCAGCTTCTTGAGCTTGGCGAGGTTGGCGCGGGTCTTGCGGAACATGAAGTCGAAGTCCAGCGTGGAGACGGGCGCGCCGTGAAGCGCAGCCGCCGCGTTGCCGACCAGGATCGCCTCCAATCCCACATGGTCGAGGGCCTCGGCGATCGCGATCAGGAACGGCCTGGCGTCCATATTGGCATGCTCCTCCCGTGCGCTTCACTTCAGGATTATAGACCCCACCGGCGCGGTGTCAAGGAGTCCGCCCCCGCATCTTCAGGTTCCCTCGTCACCCGCTCTCGTCGCCGACGTTTTCCCCTCGAGGGCCAGCATGTGGTGGGCTGGTTCCTCCCCGGCCGCCAGCCTCGCGGGGACCCCACGGCGGCCCCCTCCCCAGGCCAGTTCGCCGCGCCGCCTTCGCCGCCGCGTCTTCACTTGCCGCCGCCCCACGAGGCTGGCGAGCAACGCCTGCTGGGGAGGGGGGAGTCGGGGCGGCGGAGCCGCCGCCCTCACGAAGGGATGCGTGAGGCAGGTACTCCCCCCTGAGAACGGGCCAGGAGTGGCAGGACCGTCGCGGCACGGTGACGGGTCGCCGCTGCGCCGCGGTTCGGCCCTTCCAGTCTTCCATCCTCCCGCCCGCACGTGGGCTGTCCAGGCCCTATCTCCACGCCATTCGGGCCAGAGTCCTTGCGCGGGGCGGTGGCGCGGGGTATCATCGGGCGCGATATGCGGGTATCCCAGGCCCCACAGGAGGAAGCACCATGGTCGAGACGAACGTCCCGGAGGCGACGAGGAAGCTCCAGGCCATCGTGAAGGACTACCGCATCTCGGTCGCGGGCAAGAAGGTCTTCCGCGGCTGCCCAGCCGAGTACTCGAAGGCCGTGTGGGAGGTGCGGAAGGCCGTCCAGCAGGGCAAGCTGAAGCCCAAGGACCTCCTGCGACGGAAAGCACACTGGCACCCCGAGTTCACGATCGACCTCGCCGACGACATCGCGCAGCACAACTACAAGTTCGCCATTCACATCTTCAGCAAGCTCGCCGAGCACACGGCCGAGGGGCGCCCCGTCATCTGGATCACCCCCGTCGGCCCGATGGGGCACTACCCCATCATCGCCGAGCTGATGAACCGCGTGCCGCTGGTCGATCCCTATCTCGTCCACACCTTCGCCATGGACGAATGGTCCGATGAGAATGGCGACCCGGTGTCGAGGACGGACTACCCCTACATGACGACGTTCAAGCAGGACATGGGGGAGCAGTTCTACGACCACTTCATACCCGACGCCGTCATCCCGAAGCGCAACCGGAGCTTCGCGGCCGGCGACGGGCTGCTGAGGTATGAGGCGAAGATCGATAAGCTGCTGGCGCAGGACGCGGGGGTGATCTTCACGGGCGGGGTCGGGAAGATCGGCCACATCATGTTCTGGGAGAGCACCTACGGCGTCCGCCTCGGCAAGCGCCTGAGCGAGAAGGTCCTTTGGATTCGCGGCGCGCCGTTGACCTATGGCACGATCGACCAGAACGAGACGACGTCGAGCGCCTCGGCGCCCGTGCCGGCCTTCGCCAACACCATCGGCCTCGGCCTCTTTGTCAAGCTGCGGAAGTACGGCGACAAGAACCCCGAGCGGGTCAGCGCCTTCTTCGGGCTGGACAACGATGAGGAGCCGCTGAAGTGGCAGCGGTTCATCGCCCAGTGCATGCTGGCGATGGAGACGGCGGACCCGAGCTTCGGCGCCAGCTACGTCCCGACCATGCCTGGCGCCTGCATCATCGTCCGCAGCCACGTCGAGAAGGGCTTCGCCGTCGCGTCGAAGTGAGTCGCGCCCTCAGGTGCCGAACTCCTTCAGGAACTTGGCGGGGGTGGCGGCGCGAACGGGGGAGTTCCTGAAGTCCTTGATGTTGCGCGTCACGATGCGGGTCGCGCGGCAGGCCATGGCGGCGGCTATCTGCATGGCATCCTCCAGGTCGGCCATCTCCAGCTCCAGCGCGAGGAGCATGTCCTGATGCGCCACGGGAGCCACCTCAGCGAAGTCGAGCAGCTCGCGGATGAATTCCCTGGCGCGGGAGCTGCCCGCTCCCGACGCTACATAGAAGACCGTGGCCAGCGAGTGCCACGAGACACGGCACGAACACCTGCCCGCTTGGCAGTGGTCGAGGAAGGCCAGACTGTCATCGGCCCATGGAGTTCTGTCGAGCGCCACGTCGAGGAGTACGTCAGTATCGACCAGGACGTTCACAGGTCGTACTTCCTCTTCAGGTACTCGTAGCGCGGGTCGCCGGGTCGCTCGCGCACGGCCAGCTTGCCCCGCCACTTCTCCGCGAAGGTGGGCCCGTCGTCTCTTGTGTTCTCATCCAGCAGGTCCTCGACGAACTGCGATAGGGACGAGCCGCGACGAGCTGCATACTGCTTGCTTCGCTTCACGACGTCCTCGTCTACGCTCAACGTAAGCTTGGTTTTCATGGCTCACCTCCATACGTATATCATAGCCGGCATATACGTATTGTCAAGCGCCCTCCTCAGTAGGTCTCGTTCAGCCCATCCCTCTCCGGGATCACGTAGCGCTCGAACCAGGCTTCGAGCTCGCCGCGGAGGTCGCGGATGCGGGCGGCCTGGGCGGGGTCGGCGGCGAGGTTGCGCCGCTCGTCGGGGTCGGCCGCGAGGTCGAAGAGCTCGTGGGGGCCGTCGGGATGGCGGTGGACGTACTTCCAGTCGGCGGTGCGGATCATGCGGACGGGGCCGTACTCGTCGTAGACGACCACGATCTCGTTCCCAGCCATTGATTCCCCGCGCCAGAGGGGCGCCACGCTGCGGCCCGGGAGATTCTGCTCCGTCGGGATGGGCAGGCTGAGGTAGTCGAGTAGTGTCGGCATGAAGTCGTAGGCGCTGACCATCCCCTCCTCGACGCGGCCCTGCGGGATGGCCGCCGGATGGCTGATGACGAAGGGCACCCTGATGGAGTTCTCGTACATGTTGCGGGGCCGCGTGCCGTTGCCCTTGCCCCAGAAGCCGTGGTGGCCGCACGAGAAGCCGTTGTCGCTGACGAAGACGACCAGGGTATCGTCGCGCAGGCCGAGGGCCTCGAGCTTGTCGAGGATGCGGCCGAGACCGATGTCCATGGCCGTGACGGCGGCGAAGTAGCCCTTGAGCATCTCGCGGTCGCCGAGGCAGCGGTCGGTCAGGCCGATGGCCCAGGGATGGCGCTCCTCCTGCGGGCAGCTCTCGAAGGGGCAGTCGGCGTAGCTGTCCACGATCGCCTGCGGGTGGCCGGTCCAGGGGCTGTGGGGTGCGGTGTAGTGGACGGAGAGGTAGAAGCGGTCGTCGCGGTGGCGGTCGAGGAAGCCGAGGGCCTCGTCGGTGATGACGTCGGTGATGTAGCCGTCCTCGACGATGAGCCGGCCGTCGCGGACCACGGGCGCGGCGTTGTAGTCGCCCCCGCCCTTCTGATGGACGTACCAGAAGTCGAAGCCGTGCTGGGGCGTCTCGGCGGCGCCCATG
>CAZDNN010000456.1:1802-5406 GCA_964506385.1 uncultured Planctomycetota bacterium | reverse complement strand
GTGAAGAAGACGATGGTGCGGTCGCGGAGGCCGAGGCGCTCGAGGGCGGCGACGATGCGGCCGACGAGCTTGTCCATGTACTCGACGTTTGACTTGAAGTGGGCTTTCGAGTGCTTGAAGTGATCGTCGGGCGACCTGGTGGTGTCGGGCGTGGTGTAGTAGGGGGCGTGGGTGAGGGCCATGGGGTAGTAGATGAAGAAGGGGCGGTCGCGGTGGCGTGTGGCGAAGTCGATGACGAAGTCGGTGAAGATATCGGGTCCGTAGTCGTTGGGCCTGGTGGGCAGGTACTTGGCGTTCTTGACGATGGAGGGGTGCCAGTATCGGCAGGTCTTCCCGCCTGCCTTGCCCTCCCATCCGCCGGTGTGCTGGACGCCCTCGGGCAGGTTGTGCTTGTATGCCCACATGCAGTATTCGTCGAAGCCGGTTTCGACGACGAGCTTGGGGATCTTGCCGGTGAGCTGCCACTTGCCGGAGAGGGCGGTGGCGTATCCCGCCTTCTTGAGCACCTGGGCGAAGGTCACGTGGTTGACGATCTGCTCCTCGGGCGAGTCGGGCCGCGGGCCGCCGCGCCGCCCGGCGAAGTGGAGCACCTTGGTGTGGCAGCCGTAGCGCCCCGTCATGATCTTGAAGCGGGTCGGGTGGCAGATCGGGTCGGCGTAGCAGATCTTGAAGTGCACGCCTGTCCTGGCGAGCCCGTCGAGGTGTGGGGTCTGGTGCTCGGCGTTGCCGTAGCAGGCGAGCTCCTTGGCGCCGAGGTCGTCGGCCATGATGACGATGAGATTGGGCGGCCGGCCGGCCGCCGCGGCGGCCCGTGGCAGAGCGGCTGCGGCCGCGCCGACGGCCATCGCTCCAAGGAAGTCACGGCGCCGCATCGTCTTCTTGCTCATAGCAATCCCTCTCAATCGGGCTTGGGCTGCGTCGGCGGCCGGAGCCGCACGGGGCTCGGCTTGGTCGGCACGTCGCGGAACGGGCCGGGGTCGCGGCCCTGGCGGCGGCGCTCGGCGCCGAAGAAGTCGTGGGTGACCGGGTCGAGGATGGCGCAGGCGGGGAGCTTGCCGGCGACCGACCAGGTGAGGGTGAGGGTCTCGCGGTCCAGGCCGGCCTGGACGCCCGCGTCGAGGTTGCCGGCAACCTCGCTCTTGCCCTTCTGCTGAACGACGGCGTTGGGCTTGTTATCGAAGAAGACGTTGTTGACCACGCGGTGGCCGCCGCTGGCGATGGGCTGGCCGTAGAGCTTGCGGTTGGTGACCTTGCCGCGCAGGATGACGGCGGCCTTGGTGCTGCGGCCGATGAAGTTGTGGGCGAAGATCTGATTCGAGCAGTCGTGCTCGTAGATGCCGTAGCCGCGGGTGTCCCAGATGATGTTGTGGTCGATGAGGTTGGGGCGGCACGATGCCTCGATGAAGATCCCGCCGTGGAACCGCGACCGCGAGCCGATGATGACGTTCTGCGTGCAACGCGAGTTGTCGTTGGTGAAGTCCATCCAGATACCGCAGCCGTGGAGGGTGTCGAGGATGAGGTTGCGGCGGATGAGGCATCGGGTGTTGCGATGGGTCTTGATGCCGCCGGTCTCGAAGAGGCGCTCGACGTTGTGGTACGCGCAGCGCCGCAGCACGTTGTCCTCGATGAGCAGGCCGAAGTCGCCGTGGACGCCGATCCCCGCGATGCCGCACACCCCGATGTCCTCGATGACGTTGCGGCGGCAGATGTGCTTGCCGATGACTTCGGGCTGCGGCCACCAGCCTGCCTGGAGGCCCAGGTCGATGCCGACGCCGTTGGCCCAGCGGACCGTGCAGTCCTCGATGATCCAGTGGTGGCCCCGCCAGGTCGAGATGGCGCCCTCCTGCTGCATGGGAAAGCAGTTGCCCACCTGCTCGACGACGAGGCCCTTCACGCGAATGAACCCCAGCCCCATCTTCTCCGGGCCGAAGGCCACCCGCTCGGTTGTGATCTCGAAGAGCCGCCCGTTCGGGTCGCCGCCGCCGAGCGGATGGATGTGGATGACCTGCGCCGGGCGATCCACCCAGTAGCTGCCCGGATTGCTGGCCAGCACGCCGTAGCGCGTGACCTGCTTGAGGAGCTTGCCCTCCTGGAAGATCATCCCCCGCGGCAGGGTGTAGGGCAGGCGTCCCCGCAGCGGATGCGCCCACGGCATGTGGTCGAACTGTTCCTTGGTGACGTTCTCGATGTCGAAGGGGTTCCAGTCCGGGAAGTACTTCGCGTCGAGCTTCGCCTGCCAGGCGCCCTTCGCGGCCTTCCCCTCGTGCTTCGACGGCGTCCAGGTCTCGGTGAAGACCTTCGACCCCTTGATGATCGCGGCCGCCCCTGGCGCGGCCTCGTAGGAGATCATCTTCGTCGGGCCGGTGCCGCCACGCGCCGGCCTCACGTGCTCGCGGTACACGCCCTCCCCTACCACGACCCGCTCACCCGGCTGAAGCACGGCCGCCGCCTTGCCGATGGTCTTGAACGGCCGCTCCTGCGTGCCCGGATTCTCGTCCGATGCCTGCGGATGCCTCTGCGCGACGTAGTAGGCCTTCGTGAATCTCGGCTTCGCCTCCCACGTCTTGAACTCGCTGCCGTCGGGCAGGAGGACGGGCGGGGTCAGGCTTCTCATGGCAGGAGGGCTCCCTTGCTGGCCGGAGGTACCGACCGTCGCGATGCAGAGCAGTGCCGAGAGGAACGCGGTTCGCATCGTCATCTGGAAGACGGCGCGTTTGGTGAACGGCCTGGGCGCCTCGAGCAGGGCTGTGGCCTCGCCGCTGGTCTCGAGGGTGTAGCCCATGTCAGACTTGGCGATCGTGCCGCCCCGGAGAATGGCGAAGTCGCGGTGCTTGAGGTCCTTGCGGTTGACGCCCTTCCTGCGGGGGCGGCCGCGGTCCCTGGCAGGGTCGTAGCCGGGGTTGGGCGTGGGCATCTGGGCGCCGACGGCCTTGCGCCAGTCGTGGAGCATCCTGCGGAGCTGGGCGGCGCGCTCGGGCATCTTCTCGGCGAGATCGGTTGTCTCGGCCTGATCGTCCTTGAGATTGTAGAGCTCGACGTGCATGTCCTCGTAGAACTCGATGAGCTTCCAGCCGCGGGCGCGGACCGCCCCGTAGGGTGTGGCGCCGCCGGGGTGGTAGTGGGGGTAGTGCCAGTAGATGGCGTCGCGGTCGAGCCGCGCGGACGGGTCCTTGAGCACGGGCACGAGGCTCAAGCCGTCGACCGCGGCGTTGTGGTTGGGATCGCCCCTGGCGCCGAGCATTTCGAGGATGGTGGGATAGAAGTCCGTGCTGATGACTGGCTCGTCGCAGACCGAGCCGGGCTTGGTGACGCCGGGCCAGTAGGCCATGAAGGGCTCGCGGACGCCGCCCTCGTAGCTCGAGCCCTTGCCTGCGCGGAGGCCGAGGTTGATCGTCACGGGCCGCCGCGGGTTGCCGATGAGGCCGCCGTTGTCGCCGATGAAGAAGATCGCCGTGCGACCGAGCAGGCCCTTGGCCTCGAGCTTGGCCAGCACGCGGCCGACGCACTGGTCCATCGAGTGGACCATGGCGGCGTAGACCGGGTTGTTCTGGGGGTAGTCGCCCATCTTCTTCGCCTTGGCCGTGTAGTATGCGACGAGCTCCTT
>CAZDNN010000456.1:0-1702 GCA_964506385.1 uncultured Planctomycetota bacterium | reverse complement strand
GAGGAAGAAGACGACGTTGAGCGGCTTGCCATCCCGCGCCTTCGCCGCGGCGCCGCGCACGCGGGTGGCCCCGAGCAGGCCGCCGCCGGCGATGGCGGCACCCGCGGCGGACAGGAAGCTACGGCGGCTGACGTTCCTCACAATCGGGTCTCCGAGCCAGTGATGCGCCGAGCAAACCTCCTCGGCGCGTATTATACGCCTCCCGGCGCGCGCGGCAAGCTTGCGCCGCGGGGCAAGCCGCCCTAGGATCGGAGCGAGACGCAATGCATCGGCCCTGTGTGAGGTGAGCCCATGACCATTCAGCGCTGCCCTGTCGCCGTCCTGCTGCTCCTGTGCCTGTCGCCTGTGGGCTGGGCCTACAACGGCCACAAGGCCGCGCTCGGGCCGGTGGGGCTCGAGATCGGGGAGGTGGAGCCTGTCACGGAGTACGGGAAGCCGGCGCCCGTGACCGTGACGGTGAGGAACTCAGGCGACCAGCCCCTGGCCGTCGAGCTGGAGATGACCGGCCTCGTGGACCAGTGGCGGGCCGTGGGCGAGGCAAAGCGGACGGTCACCGTGCCCGCGAAGGAGGAGAAGACGGTCACCTTCCAGATTGCGGCAGGCGAGGGGGCCTACTCCGCCCACTATCCCGTCCACGTCTACGCGCGGTTCGACTGGGAGGGAAAGCGGCAGACGCTCCACGCGGTGCAGGTCTTCGAGCCGCAGTTCCACCGGCGCGAGCTCTCCTCGGCCGAGCCGACGCCGATGGAGCCGCTGAGGGTGCCTGCGAAGGGCGCTCTGTCGCTGTTCGCGACCGACCGGCAGCGGGTGGCCTGGCGCTACTACGAGGGGCCACTCGTCTACAAGCGGCAGGGCTGGCAGGGCAGCGACCCGAAGAGCCGCGCGTCGTTCACCCGACGCGGCGGCGTGGTGCGAGGGACCAGCCGCAACGCCATCGTCATGCACCCGCCATGGGTGCCGGGCGGCGGGACTATCTTCGACGACTACCTCATCGAGCTGCCGAGGGAGTCCCGGCCGCTGAAGCTCACCTTCGCCAACGCCATCCGCGACCACTCCGCCACCGAGCCCGCCAGCGACGGCGTCACCTTCCGCGTCTGGGCCGGCGACGAGAAGCTCTTCGAGCGACACACCGACAGCAAGACCTGGGTCGAGGGCGAGGCCGACCTGCGGAAGTACGCCGGGCAGCGTATCCTCCTGCGGCTCGAGAGCCACCCCGGACCGGCAAAAAGCACGGCGTGCGACTCGAGCTACTGGGCCGAGCCGACCATCGTCGCCGGCCCTCACGCGAGGCTCCTGAGCCTGCCCGAGCGCAAGGCCCTCCACGCCGCTGCCCGAGCCGCCCTGGCGCGCGGCTCGAGCAAGGGAGGCGAGATCGTCTGGCGACTCGGCGATGGACCCGATGCATGTCTCGCCGCGATCGCCCCGAGCCCGAACGGCATGCTCGACGGCGCGATCGCCGTGGGCCGAGGCGATCGCTGTGTCGTCTTCGACGGTCTGCACGTCACCATCGACGGCCGAGCTGCCCACCACGTGTTCCCGATCTGCAACCCTTCTGCCGGCGGCTTTCGGGGCGGTCGGAACGGCTACGCGCGCTTCGAGTACGGCGACCCGACTGGCGCGGGCGGCCACCTCCACATCACCTTCCGCGCCGAAGGCGGCGGACTCAGGATCGAGGCCAAGGCCGAGCCCCGCATCACCGACA
>CAZDNN010000455.1:0-5438 GCA_964506385.1 uncultured Planctomycetota bacterium | reverse complement strand
CACCGCCCCCTCCACCACCGCCTCCGCCCCCGGCCGAGGCAGAGATTCCCCATCCCCCCGGCGAGGGTGTGCCCCCGCTCAAGCTCACCATCGTCTGCCAGGTGGATGGCCCCGAGTCGCGGCCGCAGGCGGTGCTGCGTCACATCGGGACCGGGCAACTGCTCCGCGGGTGCGCAGGCGACACCCTGTACGACGGCGTGCGGATCGCCAGTATCAGCGACGACGCCGTCACGGTGGTGGGCGCGGACGGGCGCCGCTTCATCTTCCAAGGCCGCTTCCCTGCCCAGTGACTTGACACGGCGCGGCGGTCCTGGCAGACTGGGAGTGACGGGAATCACTTCCCTCACCATAATGGGCCGTGTCTATCTGTTGCGAGGAATGCAGTATGGCCGTGGATCGCGCGAAGGTTGAAGAGGTTCTCGGGACCATCCGCCCGATGCTCCAGGCCGACGGCGGCGATGTCGAGCTGGTGGACGTCGAGGAGGACGGCACGGTCAAGGTCAGGCTCAAGGGCGCCTGCGGCGGATGCCCCATGTCGCGCATCACCCTCAAGCGCGGCATCGAGGCCCGCATGAAGCAGGTCATCCCCGACGTGAAGTCCGTCGAGGCCGTGTGAGGAAGCTCGACAGGGAACGGACTGCTTCGCCGGAAGCCGTGCTCGCGTGGGCGCGGCTTCTGGCGTTTTCGTGATGGGTGACTCGGAAAGGGGTTGCAGATGGCCGGGAAGGCAACCGCGCGTCGGCAGTTCCTCGGAGGCGTCCTCGCGGCAGGAGGAGCGCTCGTGGCCGGGCGGCCGGCCCAGGCAATCGAGCCGATCAAGCGGAGCGGGCCGCCGCGGCTCAAGCTCTCCATCGCCGGCTACAGCTACCGCAAGCTCCTGACCGCCAAAGAGAAGCCCATGACGCTCGACGACTTCATCGAGAAGGGCGCCGAGCTGGGCCTCGACGCCGTCGAGCCCACCTCCTACTACTTCAAGGACACCTCGCCGAAGTACCTCCGCCACCTGCGCTCGAAGGCATTCCGCCTAGGCCTGGACATCTCGGGCACCGCCGTCGGCAACGACTTCGGCCACCCGCCCGGCCCGAAGCGGGATCAGCAGATCGCCCACGTGAAGAAGTGGATCGAGCACGCCGAGATCCTCGGCGCCCCCGTCATCCGCATCTTCGCAGGCCATGCGAAGAAGGGCCAGACCCCCGACGAGGCCCACAAGCTCATGGTCGAGGGCATCGAGGCCTGCTGCGCGTACGCCGGCGAGCATGGGATCTACCTCGCCCTCGAGAACCACGGCGGCCCGACCGTCACCGCCGAGGCCATGCTCAAGATCGTCAAGGACGTCCAGAGCCCCTGGTTCGGCGTCAACCTCGACACCGGCAACTTCCGCTCCGCCGACCCCTACGCGGACATGGCCGCCGTCGCCCCCTACGCGCTCAACGTCCAGGTCAAGGTCGAGCTGCGCGTCGCCGGCAAGGCCGAGCCCTCGGACTACAAGCGCATCGTGAAGATCCTCCGCGACGCCGGCTACCGCGGCTACCTCGCCCTCGAGTACGAGGCCCGCGAGGACCCCCTCAGCGCCATCCCCCGCCACGTCGCCGCCCTCCGCGAGGCGATCCACGGCGCCTGACACGTGGCGCTGGCCGCACCGCGCACCAGGTCCGACGGCCTCCGACAGAAGGCGGCGCAGTCGCTCCCTTCGGGAACTGAGAGGGGAGCCCTGGCTAGCCGAAGAGCGTCGGCAGCGCGACCGTGACGATGCAGGTGACGGCGCTGCCCGCGGCGACGGCGATGGCGGCGATCATCGCGATGTTCCAGGCCGCGGCGGCCGCGTCACATCTCGTCCTCGTCCACCTCGGACATGGGCTTCGGCTGGCGCAGGAAGTGGACGACCAGGGCCAGGACGAGGAACCCGCCGAGGCCGGCCATGCCGTAGTACTTGGTCTTTGTCCAGATGCTGTAGACGGCGCCGACGCTCACCCACAGGCAGGCGATGAGCATCAGCACGTTCCAGGCCACGCGGCTGCCGCCCTTCGGCATCTTGTCGCCCAGCAGGTTCCGCGAGTTCATCATGCAGAAGAAAGTCCAGTAGGCGATTGGCGCCAGGACCATGCCGAACACGCTGGTCGGCACGGCGAGCCAGAAGGCGGCCTTGCCGGTCCAGATGAACGGGCCGAGCACGCCGATGGCAGGGAGCAGGCATGCGATTCGATGGGCGTTGCCCTTGGGCGGCACGCCGAGCATCTCGCAGACGACGAAGCCGCTGATGAGCATGAGGATGATGATGCTGGAGACGGCCATGCCGATGACGCCGATGCCGAAGATGTAGTGCGAGAAGGTCTGGCCAGTGAGCGGCTGGAGCGAGGCGGCGAGGTCGAAGGCGCTGCGCTTGATCAGCGTCGCCGCCATCCGCTTGTCGGCGGCGGGCAGGGCTTCACGGGCCTTTTCCAGCGTCTCCTTGTCCTTGGCAAGCTGTGCGAACGCCTTGGCGCCGATGTCTGCCTTGAGGCGGGCATCGCGCAGCTTGTCGTATTTGCTGATGAGCCCGCTGCTGGGGGCAGGAAGCTCCTTGAGCTTCGACTCGTCCACGCTCTCGCCCTCGGGCACGTTGGCCACGGTCACCGTGCCGTCCTTGGCCCGCAGCTTGTAGGGCTCGCCCAGCAGGCCGGGATGATACTGGGCGTGGAACTGGGTGGCCGAGGCGATCACGACGCAGCCCGTGGCAAGGATGAAGGGGATGAACAGGCCGGTCGAGAGGTCGAAGATGGCGAGGCCGCGGGCATTCTTCCGCCAGCCCTTCGCCAGCATCGAGTAGGGGAGCAGGAAGGTCATGTTGATGCCGACGGCCGTCGCCGCCGCGCTGATCATCACGTCGCGCTGCATGTAGACGATCTTGTCTCTCCAGAAGTCGGCGAAGGCCCCTGTCTGGGCGAGCAGGCCGTCGAACGTCGGCGCCGGCGCGACGAACATCTTGGGGTTGGGCACGAGGCCGCCGAGGATGCTGCCCCAGTCGAGGACGCCTGCGGTCGTCATCTTGACGACGACGCCGAAGAAGCACAGGATGATGATGCCGACCATCGCCTTGAGGATGCCCTCGAAGATCTTGATGCCCCGGCCGCCACGGTCGTAGAACCAGATGATGAAGATGCACACACCCAGGATCACCGCCGCTGCGATCGCCTTGCTCTGGGTCTCGGGCATCGCCGCAGGTCCCAGGACCTTCGGGAAGAGGTTGAGCCTGGCCGATGCGACGCCGAGGCTGAACTGCGGGAGGCACCAGACGATGTTCGCCGCCGCCGTCGCCAGCGCCCATCCCCAACCGAGGACGGGGTTGACGTGCTCGTTGATGGCGGCGAAGGGCCTGCGGCCCGTGCTCAGGGCGACGTAGCCGATGGCGCTGAGCATGACGATGCCCAGGAGCATCGCCACCGGCTGGAGCCACAGCAGGCTGAAGCCGGCGAGACAGCCCAGGAACAGGCTGCTGGCGAGCGACCCGCCGCCCAGGGTGATCGCGCTCTGGAGCCAGCCGGGGCCGCTCAGCTTCGTGTAGGTCCACAGCCGCGCGCCCAGCGGCTTCTCCATGATCCCGTCGAGCGCCTCGGGCTCTCGGACATCGGGTTCCTCCGGCTGAGACACGGCATCATCCTCCAGACAGTGAACGAGTGGCGAGCCCCTTCGAGGCAGGAACGGAGCCCTTGGGGAGGTCCGTGGACGTCACAACGTGCGAGAATGCATGAATGGATGGGTGGATGGACGGAAGACGAGACAACGAGGGGATGGCCCCCTTCTCCGCTCCTCCAATCATCCATTCATCCACCCATCCGCTCCACGCGCGCCAGAACCGCCCCCATGGTCTTGTGCGCATCATCCCTCGGGGGCCTGTTCCTCGATGTTCTCCGTGTGGCGGCACTCCGGGTAGCCGGAGCAGCCGATGAACTTGCCTCGGCGGCCCGTGCGGACCACCAGCGGCTTGCCGCACTCGGGGCACTCGCGGCCCAGCTCCTCCGGCGGCGGTGGCGGGCCGGCCTCCGTCACGGGCTTTGTGTTCTTGCACTTCGGGTAGCCGGTGCACGCGAGGAAGGCACCGCGGCGGCCGTGGCGGACGACCATCGGCTTGCCGCACTGGTCGCACACCACGTCGGTCTTCTCGGGCTCCGGAGGCTCCTCACCCTCGATGGGGCGGGTGAATCGGCATTTGGGGAAGCCGGTGCATCCGATGAACTTGCCTCGGCGGCCCGTGCGGACCACCAGCGGCTTGCCGCACTGCGGGCAGTCCTCGCCCGTCGGCTCGGCCGTCGGCTTCTTCGGCGCCTCTTCGCCTCCCGCCTCGCCCGCGACCTCGCGGGTGTAGCGGCACTTGGGGAAGCCCGTGCATCCGATGAACTTGCCTCGGCGGCCGGTCCGCACGGCCAGTGGCTCGCCACACTCCGGGCACTTCTCGTCCAAGGTCTCCACCTCCACGGGCTCGCCGTTGGCGTCGAGGGCGCGGGTGTTGCGGCACTTGGGGAAGGCCGAGCAGGCGAGGAAGCGCCCCCGCTTGCTCAGGCGGATGACCATGGGCGCGCCGCACTTGTCGCAGACCTCGTCGGTCTCCTCGGCGAGCTGCTGCTTGACGTTGGGCATCTCGTCGGCGGCCCGCTCGAGGTCCGCCTTGAAGGGCTCGTAGAACTCCTCGAGGACGTCGCGCCACGCGCGCGCGCCCGCCTCGACGTCGTCGAGATGGTCCTCGAGCTGGGCCGTGAACTCGGTGTTGATGACGTTTCCGAAGAACGGGAGGAGCGTGTCGTTGGTGACGATGCCGAGCTCGTTGGCGTAGAAGGCCTTGTCGCGGACCTCGACGTAGCCGCGGTCCTGGATGGTAGTGATGATCTGGGCGTACGTGCTCGGGCGGCCGATGCCCTTCTTCTCGAGGGTCTTGACGAGCGACGCCTCGGTGTAGCGGGGCGGCGGCTTCGTGAAGTGCTGGGTGGGGAGGAGCTCGAGGCACTCGACCGGCATCCCTTCGCTGAGGGCGGGAAGCGCCTGCTCCTGGTCGTCGGGCTTGCGCAGGCGCTGGTAGACGCGGATGTTGCCGTCGAAGACGAGCGTGCGGCCGCTGGTGCGGAACTCGGCGGGGCCGGCGGCCACGGTCACGCGGGTCACGTCGTAGAGGGCGTCGGCCATCTGGCTGGCGACGAAGCGCTCCCAGATGAGCCGGTAGAGCCTGAGCTGGTCGCGGCTGAGGTAGGGCTCGAGGGCCTCTGGGGCGCGCAGGGCCGATGTAGGGCGGATGGCCTCGTGGGCCTCCTGGGCACCGCGGCGGGCGCGGTAGTGGCGGGGCTTGGCGCTCAGGTAGTCCTCGCCGTAGCGTTCGGCGATGAAGCCCCGGCACTCGTCGCGAGCCTCGTCGGCCACGCGGAACGAGTCGGTTCGCATGTACGTGATGAGGCCGACGGAGCCCTCGTCGC
>CAZDNN010000454.1:0-5444 GCA_964506385.1 uncultured Planctomycetota bacterium | reverse complement strand
GCGTCGAGGATGCGGCCGATCTGGGCGTCCATGTGGGTGATGATCGCGTAGTATTCCTGGCGATGGACCTTCACGGCGTGCTTCGTGCGGGGGAATGGGGCGAGTTTCTCGTCGCGCAGGCCCTTGCCGCAGCCGATGGCGTCCTTGTAGGGATACTCGGGCAGGAAGTTCTCCGGCACGGCGATCTTCTTGAGCGGGTAGCGCTCGACGTAGCTTCTCGGCGATTGGCGCGGGTCGTGGGGCGCGTTGAAGGCCAGGTACATGAAGAAGGGCTTGTCGCGCCGGGCGGCCTGGGCGATGAAGGCGGTGGCGTCGTCGCCGAGCACCTCGCTCCAGTGCTTCCCGCCCTTCCAGTAGCCGCCGAACTTGGGGTCCCACGGCTTCCAGGGATCGGGCTTGCCCTCGACAGGGCGGTTGTAGCCCTGTGGCGTCTGGTTGGGCATGCCGCCGCGGACGTGGGTGACGTGGTCGAAGACCTTCTCGGGGTTGGCCCGCACGTGCCATTTGCCGGTGAAGTAAGTCTCGTAGCCCGCGTGGGCCATGAGCTGGCCCCACATCCTGTCCCGCTGGCGGAAGGTCTGGTCGAGCTTCCTTGCCGCGCGCTGGGCGTGCCAGAGGAACAGGCCGGTGTTGAGCATCGTGCGTGACGCGACGCAGACGGCGCCGGTCCACGAGCCCATGTTGTAGGCGTGGGTGAACACGGTGCCGCTGCGGACCAGGCGGTCGAGGTTGGGGGTGGCGATTTCGTCGCAGCCCATGGCGTGGAGGGTCTCGAAGCACTGGTCGTCGGCGAAGATGAAGAGGATGTTGGGCCTGCCGGGCTGCGCCTCGCCGGCGCCGAGGCGGCCCGGAAGGGTCAGGGCCGCGGCGCCGGCGCCGACGGCTCGGAGGAAGCTGCGACGGTCCATGGGATGTCCTTTCGTGGTGGCGGCGGCTGGCTGATCCAACAATAGGACCTATAGGGCCTATAGGTCCTATTCGACACGGCCACGGGCTGCTATGGCGGCCCGGGCACCGTGACCTCGGCGAGGGCGCGGCTCACCTCGTCGGCCTGCCTCGCCGCGTCCCAGTCTAGCGCGGCGCCGACGGTCCGCGCAAGCTCGGCGAGGGCCGGCTCGGCGGCGCGGCCGAGGATGGCGATGGTGCTGCGCCGGCAGATCAGGTCGTCCAGGTGCACCACCTGCTCGGTCTCGGCGATGCGGCGGATCTCGCCGACCGAGTAGTCGGGCAGGGTCTTCAGCGGCGTCTCGTCGCCCGAGCCGAACTGCGCGGCGGCCGTGCCGTATCGCCCGAAGAGCGTGGCCACGCGCTCGGCGCTGAGGCCCGTCTCCCCCGCGACACGCTCGATCCACTGCTGCCGCTCGTTGGCGCTCGGGCAGTTCTTTCCTCCGCCGATGGCGATGTGCTCGGTCGAGCAGCGGCGCTCGAGGCTGAGTCGGTCGAGGAGCTGGTCGGCGGCCTGCTCGGCGAGGGCGCGGAAGGTCGTCCACTTGCCCCCGATGAGGCAGAGGACGGGGAACGGGCGGCCGCCCTCGGGCTCGATGGCGCGGATGAAGTGGCCGCGGGTGATGGTCGCCGTCACGCCCTGCTCGCTGGCGGGCAGGGGGCGGACGCCGCTGAAGACGTAGACGATCTGGTCGCGCCGGACCTCGATGCCGGGGAACACCCCTCGCAGGGTCGTCAGCATGTACTCGATTTCGTCGTCGTCGCAGCTAGCGGCGTCGGGGTCGTCGATGCGGAGGTCCGTCGAGCCCATCAGCAGCTTGTCGCCGAAGGGGAAGACGATGCACACCCGGCCGTCGCTGTGCTGATAGTAGACCATCTGGCCGCCGAGCGCCTCGTGCAGGTCGGGGCAATCGACGACCAGGTGCGAGCCCTTCGTCCCGCCCATGAACTGCGTGTCGAGGCCGAGCGCGGCGTTGGCACGATCTACCCAGGCGCCCGTGGCATTGGCCACAATCCGAGGCTCGACCGCGACGCGCTCGCCGCTGACCTCATCCCGCAGGAGCACCCGCCCGCCCTCAGCGGCCTCGGGCCGCACGTAGTTGAGCGCGCGGCAGTCGGGATTGGCCGCGCGGCCGTCGGCGAGCAGCTCGATGCACAGGCGCTCGGCCTGGCTGATCTGCGCGTCCCAGTAGGTGGCCGTCGCGATGATATCGCGGCTGAGGCCGGGGATGCGCGCGAGCGACTTCGCCTTCGAGGTCAGGAAGTGCCTGGGCGTTCGGCGGTTCTTGCGGGTGACGAAGTCGTAGAAGCTCAGGCCGATCTTGGTGATGAGTGCGCCGCGATCACCCACCGGCAGGTGAAAGCCCATGAACAGCAGGGTCGAGCGGACCATGCCGCCCAGCCACGAGAAGAGTGGGATGGTCGTCTTGAGTGGCGAGACGTAGTGAGCGGCGTTGTCGATCAGGCGGTTGCGCTCGGCGAGCGACTCGCGGACCAGCGCGACCTCGCGGGTCTCCAGATACCGCAGGCCGCCGTGGATCATCCGCGACGACTTCGAGCTGGCACCCGCCACGAAGTCCGCCTTGTCCACCAGCAGGCAATCCACCCCCTGGAGCGCCAGCTCGCGGAACAGCCCGCACCCGTTGACCCCGCCTCCGAGAATGAGGACGGAGATCTGCGGACGGTCGCGAAGACCATCGAGGACAGTCGCGCGGTCGTGCATCACGGCTGGGCCTGGGTGCTGGGTGCAGTGGCCACGGGCGGGCTCTGCTTGTTCTTTGCCTTCTGGGCCATGTTGTTGCCCTGGGCGAGGACGATGACGCCGAGGATGAGAACGACGATGCCCGCTACGATCCACTGGATGCTCTTGCGGCTCGCGCCCTTCCACTCGCCAGTGCGGAAGCCGTGGATGTTCCCCACGATGATGGCGAAGGACATGAACGCGGGATAGCCCACCGGCACGCCGAGAGACCCCAGCCGCCCCCAGCCGAGGGCGAAGAAGAGGACGGCCGCGTCATGGAGGATCGCCATGGCGAGGGCGAGCAGCAGAGTCAGCCCGATGCCCGGCTTCGCCAGGTGGCCCCACGTCTTGTTCACCGTCAGCTTATAGACGCAGTAGCCGCAGGCCGAGAGCACGCCGCCCCACAGGATGAGGCACGTGAAGGTCCACCCGGCCGCCACGTCGCTGTTGCCGGCCGCTCTTGCCGCGGCATCAACGGGGCCTGCGTAGCTTGACGCGATCGCCCAGCACGCGCAGAGGATTCCCGATACGATGCCGATGATGACGCCGATCAGCATCCTGGGCTTCTGGGTGTCGGCGGCCTCTTCCTCCTGCTTCTTCTGGCTGCCTTCCTTGAGCATGGCGGCGCGGCCCGCCACGATGACGCCGATCACGCAGATCGCGACCCCGGCCAGGATGACCCCGCCGTGCGGCGTCGGGATGTCGCCTGGGTGGAAGATCGCCAGAGGCACGAGCGAGCCGGTGATGATCTGAGCACCGTAGTTGAGCGCGTAGGCCAGCGACAGTCCGATGAAGGCGAAGCTCAAGCCCAGCGTCATTGACCCCAGCCCCCACAGGAAGCCGAAGATCAGCACGGGCAGCAGCTTGGCAAAGGGCACCGCCGAGTAGACGCCGGAGAAGTCCTTCACCAGCACCGGCCCCACCACCACCGGCAGCAGCACGGTCACGAAGAAGAAGAACGGCCCCCAGAGCACCTCCCAGGGGGTATCCTCCTTCGCGTACTTGCTCGGCAGCCCGAAGGACCCGCCGCACGCCGCGCCGACAAGCAGAAACAGGAAGCCAAGCCAGAGGTCCATGGTGTCCTCGCTCCTCAATGGAGGATCCCGTGCCCGGTCACACGATCACCGACGATCTGTGCCCAAGAGCATAGCAGAGACAGCCTCGCCCCGCCAGCGCAGAAGGGGCTGGCGCGTCATCGCCGTCGGCGGCAGGCCGCCTGTCAGGGCGATGCGTTCAGTTGCGCGTTGATGCCCTGGAGCGCGGGGTAGATCTGTTCGAAGATAGCGAAACGCTCGGCGTACTGCGCGGTCAGCTCGGCGTTCGGCTCGAAGACGCGGCCGGGCCTGGCGACGCGCTCGGCGGCGTCCTGCTCGTCGGCGTAGAGGCCGACGCCGATGCCTGCGAGCATGGCGGCGCCGAGTGGGGTCGCCTCCTCTACGGCGGGCGCCTCCATGGGCGTGCCGGCCATGTCCGCCTTGATCTGCATGGCCAGCACGTTCTTCGTCCCGCCGCCGACGGCCACGAGCTTGTCGGTCCTGAGGCCGAAGCCGGCCTCCAGGGCGCGGAGGATCTGGAGGAACTGGTAGTTGAGGCCCTCGATGACGGCCCTGAGCATGTCGCCCTTGGTCGTGGCGCTCCGAAGGCCGACGAAGGCGCCCCGCGAGGCGGGATCGATGATGGGGAACACGCTGCCCGACAGGTGGGGCAGGAAGAGCACGCCGTTCGCCCCGGGCGGCGACGCGGCGGCGCCTTCGAGCAGATAGTCCCAGTCCACGCCGCCCTTGGCCTCGGCCCGCTGTGTCTCCTCGAAGCCGAACTGCGCTCGGAACCACTCGGTGCACTCGCCGGCGACGGCGGAGCCCATGATGGCCCAGGTGTCGCGGACCACGTGGCTGTCCACCCACGCGCCCATCGCGCACGCCTCGGGGGTCAGCACCGGCTCGGGCGCCGCCGCCACAATGATGTCCCACGTGCCCAGGATGCTCACCACCACGCCCGGCTTGTGGCCGCCAACGGCGAGCGCGCCGCACAGGAAGTCGTGCCCGCCCAGCACCACCGGCGTGCCCGCCGGCAGACCCGTGGCCTCGGCTGCCTTCGCGTGAACCTCGCCGAGCACGGTGGCGCTCGGGTGCGGGTCGGCGAGCAGGCGGCGGTCGATGCCCGAGAGCTCGAGCAGTTCGTCGCTCCAGGTGCGGGTGCGCTGGTCGAGGAGCAGGGTGTTCGACGCCATCGAGTAGTCTGTGGCGAAGACCCCGCTGAGCATGAAGTTCACGAAGTCCTCGATGAGCAGCCATTTGTGGGCTCGGTCGAGGATCGCGGGCTCGTGCTCGCGCATCCACAGCAGGCGGAGAGCCGTGTTGATCGGCCAGACGGGGTTGCCCGTGATCGAGAACTGCTTTTCCTGGCCGATGTTATCGAGCCACCAGGCGTGCTGGGGGGTGGTGCGGGGGCAGTGCCAGGAGATGAAGGGATAGAGCCATTCGCCATCCTCGGTCATCGGCACGCCGTCCATGCCCATGCCGGTGACGGCGACGCCCTTGATGTCCTTGGGCTTGTCGAGCTGGGCAGCGGCTTCCTTGAGCGATTCGCAGACGCCGCCCCAGATCTGCTCGGGCTTCCAGATCACCCAATCGGGGTTCTGCGGGTCGGGGAAGCGCTCGGTGGGCCGGCTCGCCTGCGCGACGGCGTTCCCATCGAGGTCGTAGACGACGGCCTTGAGGCTCGTGGAGCCGAGGTCGATGCCGACCAGGTAGTCCAT
>CAZDNN010000453.1:0-5445 GCA_964506385.1 uncultured Planctomycetota bacterium | reverse complement strand
TGGAGATGAAGGCGATGCGGCCGTCGGGCAGGTAGCAGGGGTCCACGTCGTCGTACTTCGAGTCGGTGAGCTGGCGGATCTCGGAGCCGGCGGCGCGGAGGCCCGTCGCGGGGTCGATGTCCATCTCGTAGATGCGATAGGGCGTCGGCGGGTCGGGCTTGAAGCTGAAGAGCAGCTTCGTGCCGTCCCAGGAGAGCTCGGTATCGCGGAAGATGCCGTCGGTCTTCATCCTGGGGGTCAGGCAGGTGAGCTTCCCGTCGGGCCGGACGGGGGAGAGAGCGAAGATGCCGCTGCCGGGCCTGAAGCCGCGGCTGCCGTCGTAGTAGATGGTGTAGATGTGGGAGGTGCCGTAGGTCAGCCGCTTGGCGAAGGCGATGGCCGGGAAGTCGATGAGCGGGTTGCTCAGGGCGACGCGGTTCTTGAGCTTGTAGGCGTTGGCGTAGACGTTGTAGAAGCGCTGCCACTTCTCGGGGCTGTCGGCCTCCTTGAGCAGGGCGTCGAGGAAGTCGCCCATGTGCGCGGCCTCGGCGCCTTCCCTGGCGAGGAAGTCGGCGGCAACGCCGGGCATGGCGCGGAAGTCGAGGATGAGCTCGAGGGTATGGTCGATCATCCCGCGCAGGCGCGCGGGGGAGAGCGAGAGGGTCTCGCGCTCGACCCGCTTGCCGCCGAGCTTCACCGACAGGTGCGCCACCCAGTCGCTCGATGCCTCGATGACCCGCGGCCCGCTCAGCAGCAGCTCGTTGCGGGAGGGGTCCTTCGCCCCTGGATCGGCCTTCGCGCCCGAGCCGACGCGCTCGATGCGCGCCTCCACCTTGTGGCCGGGCACGAGCGTGTACTCCAGGACGCGATGGGCGCGCGGCGTGGGCAGGGGCACGGGGTCGTACGGCTGGCGGTAGTCGTAGCTGTTCGGCGGCTCGAGCGGATAGAAGCCGACGAAGCCGGGCTGGTCCCTCTTCGAGGCCACCGCCTCCGCCTTCGCCTTCTTGAAGGCGCGGCGGTCGAGCACCCAGTCCTTCGGGAACGGCTCTGGCGCGGTGAAGCGCAGGGCGCAGATGTGAGGGATGCAGTCGGCGCGCAGGAGCTTGACAGTGTGCTTCCCCGCCGTGATGCGGGCCGTGCACTGCTCGAACCACTTGGCCCGGCTCGTGCTCCAGCTCCCCGTCGTCTCCTTGAAGCCGATGGCGAGCCGCTTGCCGTCGAGGAGGATCTCGACGGGGCGGCTGGCCTGGGCAGCGTAGAGCGCGTGGATCGTGTAGTCGGCGGTCACCGGGAAGTCGAGGTCGTACTCCGCCACGTTGGGCACGGGGCCGGCGTTGACGATGCAGGGAAACTTGTCGGAGTATCCCCGCGCGACGCCGCGGTTATCCACGTTCCCGCGGTCGAACCAGTCGGCGCGGATCGTGAAGCTGTCGGCGGCGACGGCGGCCTGCATCAACAGGGCCAGGGCGACCAGGAGCAGGGCCGGCTTGTGCATCACTCTCACGGCTTGGGGCTCCTCGGGGGGCGGAATGCGTCTCTCGTCGTCGCGTAGAGCCCCGCCGTCGGCAGGCCCCCCACGACCAGGCACAGCAGGACCAGGAACCAGCGAAGGTCGCCGAACGCGTGGAATCGGCGCCCCGGGCACGTCCCTACTCCGTGTAGAAGAACGGGGCGAGGTCCGCCTCCGGGATGAACCGGGACGCCTGTCTCACCAGCGCCCGGCACGTGCCGGTGTCCAACTCACCGTGCCGTGGCACGGTGAGCGTCTGTCTATGTCCTCCCGGCCCGATCCGCCGCAACTTCACGTGGCTGCCGCGTTGGGAGTGGATCTCGAAGCCGAGCCGCCGCAGGATCTTGACGACCTCATCGCCCGAGAGCCGTCGGAGCCTAGGCATACTCGGGTTCCATCTCCATCGTCACCAGGATCGTCGGGCCCGGCGCCAAGCCAAGCTCGGCGAGGTCCTCGCCCTCGATGTGCAGTTCGACGGCCTCCTTGAGATTCCCGATCACCTCGTCGAGCGTGGCGCCCTGGGTGACCACGGCGATCTCGAGGCACTCGGCCACGTAGCCCGATTGCTCGCCGGGCCGCACGACCGCCTTGATGGTGTGCTGAAGGTGCGGCATGGCCTGTCTCACTTCTTCAGCGGCTCGAGGACGATCTTGCGGGCCTCCCAGACCGCGCCCTCGCTCTGGATGCAGATCTTGCCCGCGGTCCAGCTACACTCGGTCGCCTGATTCATCTGCTTGCCGTTGACGAAGGGCGTCACCGTGTCGCCGTCGCAGACGACCTCGTAGAGGTTCCACTCCCCGATCTCTTTCTCGTTATGCGGGCCTTTCTTGGGCACGCGGCGGCCCTTCTTGCCCTTGTGCTCCTTGCACTCGAAGCCGCCGATGACAAAGAAGTCGCCCTGGTTGCGGTACATGCCCTGGCACTCCAGGCTCTTCGGCCACACCTGGTCCTTGCCGATCATGTGCACCAGCACACCGCTGTTCCCGGGCTTCGTGAAGCGCCATTCCATGACGAACTTGTAGTTCTTGTAGGCCTTGTTGGTGCGCACGTAGCCCGCAGGCCGGCCCGCGCACTTCAGCAGGCCGCCCTCGACGGTGAACACAGGCTTGTCCGTCTTGCCGCGGATGAAGACCGTCCAGCCCTCGAGGTCCTTGCCGTTGAACAGGACGATGGTCTCCTTGGGCTCGATCGCCTCCTCCTCGGCCGCGCAGGCCACCGCCCCCACCAGCATCACGCACGCCAGGCCCACCAGCAACACATGCCTCATCGTCCGTCTCCTTTCCTGAGGTCCACGGATCACCCATCGACGCATCAAGTATAGGCGAGGGGGGAGCCGGGAGTCAAGCGACAGGGAGCCGCCACGCCGGACGGCCCTCCCAACGACGCTCGTCCCGATGCTCCAGCGTCGGGACGGAGAACTACGACGCTCCAGCGTCAGGAACAGGAGTGAGGCTACCGCGGACGACCGGCCTCACCGGGGCCTGCGCCGCTGGAGCGGCGGCTTGTTCGTTCCGACGCTGGAGCGTCGGGACGAGGGCACAAGGGGACGCTACTTCTTCTCGAGCGGCTCGAGGGTGATGTTGCGGAACTCGATGGGGCTGCCTTCGCTCTGGAGGCAGATGGGGCCGGCGGAGGGGGTGGCGTCGGCGCCCTCGTTCTGGAGCAGGCCGTTGACCACCAGGCGGACGCTGCCACCGTCGCAGGTGATGTCGTAGCTGTTCCACTCCCCCGGCGGCTTCTCGTTGCTGGGGTGCTTCTTCTTGACGTTGACGTAGGCGCCCGGCCCCTTGACCTTGTCGCCGACCTTGAGGGTCGAGTGGCTCAGGAGCCAGAAGTCGCCGGCGTTCTTGTGCATGAGCTGCGCCTCGATGCACTTCGGCCACACGCGCTCCGGCCCCGCCTTGTGGAGCAGCACCCCGCTGTTCGTCGGCTTCGCGACCCATCGCCATTCGAGGTGGAGCTTGTAGTTGGCATAGCTCTTCTCGGTGCGGATGTAGCCGTGGGGCTTCCCCAGGCAGTGGATGACCCCGTCCTTCACGGTCCAGATCTTGTCCACATCGGCTTTCTTGTTCGGGCAGAACTTCACCCAGCCGGTGAAATCGGTTCCGTTGAAGAGCGCGATCTTCGCGGTCGGCGTGATCGGCTCCTCGGGCTCCGCCTCGCCTGCTATTGCGCATGCCGCCAGGCACAGCGCCACAGCCACTGTCGCCGCGTACTTCATCCTCTGCTCCTTTCGTGCTCGGCCCACGGCCAAGTATAGGCCCCTGGCCCGGGGAGTCAACAGCCCGGCCCGGCTACGGCCCCAGCTTGACGATCTGGCACTGGCCGTCGCGGCGGGGGATCTCGACGGTGCGATCGCCCACCGCGAGCGGGGCCGGCCCACGGCTGTCGTCGAAGTCCGTCCTGCGCACGAGCAGGCGGCCGCCCAGACGCAGGGCGGAGACGACGGGGCCGGGCTTCGAGGGCACGGCGAACGTGACCGGCGTCCCTTTGTCGAGGAATTCGCGGTGCTCGAGTGCCGCGGCCCAGACCTCGTGCAGCGGCCGCAGCTCCTGCTCGATCTCGGTCTGCGGCGACCACAGGAAGAAGGTGTCGTGGCCCCGCAGGAGCATGTGCCAGAGGAGCTCCTGGTACTTCTCGGTGCTGAACTGCCTGACCGCGGGATCGGGCTCCTTGGGTGCGGAGGTGGTCGTGTAGTGCACGAAGCTGATGATCGGGGTATCCCTCGGCGTGTGCTCGCCCGCGTTGCTCGCCACCAGCAGCAGGTTGTAGAACCAGCGGTAGTCCGCCTCCTCCCAGGGGTACCAGGCCCAGGTGCGGTACCAGGTGTAGACGGTCGGCATGGCGAAGGTATAGCCGCAGTCGGCGAACTCATCGACCCACGGTCGCACGGGCGACTTGTGGTCCCAGCGCACCGGCATCTCCTTCGCCGGCGCCTTCTCGAAGTAGTCGTACCAGTAGCGCCAGCCGTTGTGCGGGTAGACCGCGTAGTTGCCCACCAGCGCCTTCGGGAAGTGCTCGAGGAGGGGGCCGGCGTAGCACTGCTTCTGGATCGCCGAGCGGACCTTGCGGTAGGCCCGCTGCACGGCGTGGAAGTCCTCGACGTTCCCGATCTCCTTGCGGCACACGGCGCAGCGCTTCGCCGCGTCCCAGCCGCCCTGCCACTCGATGGGGCCGTCGATCTCCCAGTCGGCGAACGCGAAGTCCACGTCGATGCCCGCCTTCTTGTAGGCGCGGCAGAAGAATGCGACCTGCTCCCGCATCGCGGGATAGCGCGAGGCGAGCTTGAAGGGGCAGCCGAGCTTGCGGCGCTCGGCCGACGAGGTGTCGAAGAAGGGCTGGCCCTTCGCGTCGATGTGGGCCGTCTCGGGCGAGCCGTCGCAGACGAGGTACGTGCAGGCGTTGGCATTGATGCTCACCCGCAGGCCCAGGCGCTGCTGGACCCTGCTCACACGGAGCGCATCGGCGAGGCTCTTGTCCTTGTTCGCACCGGGCCGCCAGGAGGCGCAAGCCGCGATGCCGCGCGCGTCGAGCGCCTTCAGTGTCGCCTCGATCTGCGCCTCGTCGCCCGGGATATCCATCGTGTGCCAGCAATAGAGCGGCAGGCGGTCGCCACGCGGGAACTCCAGCGGCTTCGTCACGCGCAGCACCAGGGCGATGCGTTCCTCGGGCGACATGCGGCGGCGTCCTCCAGCGACAGCAGGATTCAGGGCTGCGGCCAGCGCAACGGCCACGAGGGTAAGCGCAGGTCGTGCCACTGTCATCGGGCCTCCAACGGAAGTGGTCCGCCGATCATGCGGCACAGCGCCGCGGCTGTCAAACCGACCTCTGGCAGACAGGGTAGTGCGGGCGACTGGGCGCGGGAGCTGTCATGCTGTTCAGTTCCTGTTGCGGAAAGTCTCGGTGCGGGAGGGCGAAGCTCCCGCTGAGCCGATTCAGGGGGCGAAGGGCGGCTC
>CAZDNN010000452.1:0-5454 GCA_964506385.1 uncultured Planctomycetota bacterium | reverse complement strand
CGGCCCGAATCCCTCGCACTCGTCTGCGAAGGACTTCTGCCACGGACTGCTAGAGCTCGAGGCGGCGCAGGGCGCGCAGCCCCAGGTGCATCGGCAGCAGGCAGGCCAGGCCGCTGAGGGCCGCGGCGGCGCCCATGGCCCATACCACCTCCGTGCCGACCGTCAGCTCGTCCGAGCCCAGGCGCCGCAGCGCCAGCGCGTAGGGCAGCACCGTCAGCATCACCACGCCTGCCACGAAGGCGATCGATAGCAGCAGGTTCAGCGTCCCGCCGAACCCCGAGACGATCTTCGCCGGATTCTCTTCCCGCCAGTCCGGGTACACTGCCCCGAGGCCCACCGACAGGCCCGACACCCCGAAGCAGATGCACACCGTCGCCACCACGTGGTGCGCCGTGGTCAGGGCCGGGAGCTCGAGCATGAAGTCCGAGAGGTAGATCAGCGGCACCGTCACCGCGAGCGCCGCGATGAAGGACAGGCAGAACTTCGACCACAGCAGGGTCCGCCGTGTCACCGGCGCCAGCCCCAGCAGCCAGAAGCGCCGCCCTTCGAGACTCAGCAGCGGGAAGATGAACCGCGTGGTCACCGTGGCGAGCACAAGGCTCGTGGCCATCAGGTTCAGCAACGCCGTGAGGTCGCGCCACGGGGGGTGCGCCGAGTGGTAGGCGAAGCTCCGCAGGTTCAGCACGTAGAAGCCGAGGAGCCCGAACAGGATGGCGCACTGGGACCACTGGACGGGGTCGCGGAGGAACAGCCGCAGGTCCTTGCTGACCAGCAGCCGCAGGGGCGGCGCCCAGCGCGCCAGCACCCAGCGGGCCGAGGTGCGGCGGCGTTGGCTCGTGTGGCTCCGACTGCGCGACCACGCGGCACGCAGCAGACGCCGCCCCAGCGCCCAGCACGCCACCAGCCCCATCCCCGCCGTGCTCCCTACCACCGCAAGCCAGTAGCCCGTCTCCGCCAGGTCGCGCCGCGCGCACGCCAGCAGCCCCTCGGTCACCCAGTAGCTCGGCAGGAACAGGCTCCGTGCGAAGTTCATCCGACCCAGCATCCCGTGCATCCACCGAGTCGAGAACAGCGCGCCCGTCTCCACCGCCCCGTGCACCCACACCACCAGCGCGACCGCCAGCACGATCCCCGCGACCACCGACCAGCCGAGCACCCGCTTCACCTGGTCCGGCACATACGCCGCCAGCACCAGCGCGATCAGCCCGCCCAGCGACGCCGGGATGATCGCGAACGGCACGAAGTACGCGATCACCACCAGCGGGAAGTACCACGGCGTCTGCGCGCTCACCGCAAGGTGCTCCGCCATCACCGGCGCCACCCGCGACAGCTCGTCCGACGCCGGCGCCAGCACCTCTGCCGGCAGGTTCACCCCCACGCTCAGCCCGTAGCCCACCAGCAGCGGGAACCCCAGGACCAGGAACGCCCACGAGCTGAACGTCAGCGCCTCGAGCAGGCGATAGGCGAACACCGTGTCTGCCGGCACGGGGCACGCGAGCAGGAACTCCGTCTCGTCGCTGCGGAACAGGGTGCCGAAGGCGATGATCGCGTTGCTGAACACCAGCATGGCCCCGAGCAGCAGGAAGAACGTGGACAGCAGCGTCTCGACCAGCAGCTCCGGGTCGCCGAAGCCCAGGTAGCGGTTGATGAAGCAGAAGCCGTAGTACGACAGGGCCAGGATGCCGAGCCAGAAGACGGCTCCGCCGACCGTTACCACCGCGCCTTCCAGCAGAGACCCGCGGCGGAACGATCGCAGCCGGTTCACCAGCAACCGCGCGCGTAAGCGGAGCAGAAACCCGAAGCCGACGGGGAAGGGGAGGGGCCGCGAGAGTGCCGAGTGCGGCGGCAGGGTCTGGCAGGCGGCGTCTTGGTATGAGCTTTCAGCCACGGCGGTCTGACAAGTGGGAAGACGGTGGAAACCTGGGACCTGCCCTGTCGCCCCTCACAGGCCGCATGGCCCGCGAGGCTTCGCACCGAGCTCGGGCAATGGTCTCGACGGCAGTGGACCGCACTGCCCGATCCCCCGCACGGCCGGGCGTTGGACAGTATAGCCCCTGCCGGCCGGATTGCAACCGCGCAGGTTCCCCGCGGGTCCGGGCCATCGAGGCCCGTTGCTCTCCCCTGCGGCCTTGCACGCCGCTGCGCTATCGGGCGCCGTCGTGAGGTGGCGGTGGCCGGTTCTGAATTCCGCAGTTAAACGACTGTGAGATTCCAGGCCAGTGGCCGCGCGGGGCAGCAGAGGGCGCCGCGGCCGCGTCGTCCTGTCTGAGTCCTGCGGCACGGCCCAGATGGCGCGGAGGCGTCGCTGCCGCGCACGGGCTTGACCCGTGATGACGCGCGCCATACGATGCCTGCGGGCCGAGGCCGAAATGCCAGGAGATGACGGCGTGTCCAACCGCAAGCGTGACGGCGGCAGGATGCGTCGCGAGTGGGACGCCATGGCTCGCGACGACGCGATGCGCTATATCACCGACGGCACGGTGGCTGATGAGGAGGCCTTCTTCCGCTCGGGCGAGGCGCTTGTCGCCGGCGTGCTCGCCAGCGTAGGCTACGAGCCCGCGCCGGGGGAGGCGGCACTCGAGATCGGCTGCGGCCTCGGCCGCACGGTGCGGGCACTCGCAGCGCGCTTCGCGCGGGTCGTCGGGGTCGATGTCTCCGAGGAGATGATCCGCCAGGCACGCGACCTCCTCGCGGATTGCCCGAACGTCGAGCTAGTTGTTGGCAACGGCACCGACCTGGGCTTCGCCGAGGACGGCGCCTTTGCCTTCTGCTTCTCCTACATCGCCTTCCAGCATATCCCTGACCGTCGGATCGTAGCCGCCTACCTCCGCGAGATCGCCCGCGTGCTCGGCCCTGGCGGCGTCGCCTGCATCCAGCTCCACACCCAGCCGCCCGGCCCCTGGGCATGGCTGCGGGACCGCCTCAGGCGGCTCGTCGGCGCCGCCACCGAGGCGACGGGCCTGCGGCGTCTCTACCGCGGCGAGCCGCGCTACCCCTGTCGCTTCGTCTACCCCATTCCACTGGCCGACGTCGAGCGCATGGTCCGCGACGCCGGCCTCGCCATCGACTCCGTCGAGGCCCCCCACACGCCCGAGACCTGGGTCGCGTGCCGCAAGCCCTCCTGAGCCGGCAGGCCCCCGTCGCGATGGTGCGGGCGCCTGTGCCACGAGCCGCTCTGCTCCGCGGACTCGCTGGACCGGGGCCGCGTCGGTCGATCTCTTCCTTGACCCCAACTCGCCCTCTGCGGTAGGATGCGGCGCGTTACTGACCGGTCACGGGCCTCGTCAGGAGGACGGTGATGATTCAGTTGAGCATGCACACGGACAACTGGCGGTGCCTGAGCGGCTCGCTCGAACAGGCGTGCGAGGCCGCGAAGCGATTCGGACTCGAGTTCATCGAGTTCGGCGTCGTCGATGGGCAGGACTTCATTCAGGGCCTGGGCTACAGCCCTGCGGTGTCGCTCGAGTCGAATCCGATCAAGCTGCGGAAGTACCTGGACTCGATGGGCCTCCAGCCCTCGCAGATCGACGCGGCCTACCCCATCACCGGCCCGGCCGGCTCGACCTGGGGCGTGCGCTATGCCCAGCGGGCAATCCAGTTCGCCCACCTCATCGGCTGCCCGCGCGTCGATACCACCGACGGCCAGTTCAAGCCCGAGGGCTACACAGACGCCGAGGTCGTCGCCATCACGCGGGAGAACTTCCGCCAGATCCTCGAGTGGGCGGAGGACTTCGAGGTCATCGTCAACATCGAGACCCACGGGCCATACACCAACGACCCTGAGATCCTCGACCAGATGCTCCACTTCGCCGACACCCCCTGGCTCGGCTTCAACCTCGACACAGGCAACACCTTCATCGCCGGCGGCAACCCGGTGGACTTCCTCAAGCGGTTCCTCCCGAAGCTCAACTACATGCACATCAAGGACGTCAGCGCGGGCCTCGCGGCGGCTCTACGCGGCGAGGACACTGGGATCGCAATGAGCGAATCACCCATCGGCCAGGGCGTGAACGCCGAGAACATCGCCGAGTGCATCCGCCTGCTCAAGGAGGCCGACTGGGACGGCATCCTCTCCGTCGAGTGCCTCGGCACCGACGAGAACCTCGAGGCCAGTATCTCCTGGCTCCGCGAGCAGCTCGGCGAGGCGTGAGGGATTGTGGTGGTGGGGAGGCCGGCACTCAGGGCGACTCGCCAGCGTCCTCGTCGGCGAGCATGTCGTCCGCGGAGGTGAGAGAAGCGGTCCCGAAACCGGCGTCGGTCAAGGCGTCGAGCAGACGCTGGGCGTTCTCCCCGGTGGCCTCAATCAGGATATCCAGGTCGAACGTCGCCCTAGCAGCCCGTGGAGTGAAGCTGCCACCCCGCCGATCACGACGTAGCGCACGTCACGGGAGTTCAAGCACGCGAACACGTCCCGCAGCCGATGGAGCACGCTTCTTCCTCGGCAGATCCGGGTTCAGTGACAGGGCGAGTTCCGTGAACTCGCAGAGGAGTTCCATCCGCTCCTCGAGGGACAGCGACTGGAACCAACGGGCCTTTGCCTCGGGTGAGTCGTCGCGACGGTCGTGCGACACGCTGGGCTCCATGCTCTCGGTCTACCACGTATCCGCGGAGACGGCAACCGCAGCAATCGGCGTTGACACGGCTATGGTCGGCGCCTAGGATAGCCGCTGGAGGAAGCACCATGCGCGCACTGATCCTGGCGCTCGCCGTCACGGCGTTGCCCGCCGTAGCGGGACAGCAGAGGGCGGGGTCCGGGAACCCCTTCTTCGCTCTCTGCCACGACACCCACGATGCGAAGAAGCGCACCGCCGAGCAGCAGGCGGCGATGCTCAAGGAGCTGGGCTACGACGGCTGCGCCCACCTGTGGCTCCAGGGCGTGCCCGAGCGGCTGAAGACCCTTGATGCCCACGGCCTCAAGCTCTTCCAGATCTACGTCCGCGTGAATATCGCGCCCGGGAAGCGGCCGTACGACCCGCGCCTGAAGGAGGCCGTCGCGCTGCTCAAGGGACGCGACACGATCCTCGGCCTGCTGGTGACAGGCGGCAAGCCGTCGGACCCCGCGCTCGACCCGCGAGCCGTCGAGGTCCTCCGCGAGATCGCCGACCTCGCCGCCGAACAGGGCGTCCGCGTCGCCCTCTACCCCCACGCCAACAACTGGATCGAGCGGGTCGAGGACGCCCTGCGCGTGGTGAGGAAGGCGGACCGCAAGAACCTCGGCGTCATGCTCAACCTCTGCCACTGGCTCAAGGTCGGCGGCGAGGAGAAGGGCCTCGAGCCACTGCTCAAGGACGCGGCGCCCCACCTGTTCGTCGTGACGATCAACGGCGCCGACGCGGGCCTCGGCCGACGCGGCGGCTGGGACAAGCTCATCCAGCCGCTCGGCAGCGGCACGTTCGACGTCTACGCGCTGTTGAAGACGCTGCGCAACCTCGGCTATACTGGCCCCGTCGGCCT
>CAZDNN010000451.1:0-5464 GCA_964506385.1 uncultured Planctomycetota bacterium | reverse complement strand
CACCACGTCCACGCCCAGCTCAGCGGCCCGCGCTACCTCCTCGACGGCGCTCACCCCGCAGTCCACCGTGATGATGAGCGTCACGCCGTCGGCCGCGGCCGCCTCGACGGCCTCGAGGTGCAGGCCGTAGCCTTCGTCCACGCGGTGGGGGATGTAGAGTTGCGGCTCGGCGCCAAGCAGGCGGAAGAAGAGGGCGAGCAGCGAGAGCGCCGTCACGCCGTCGGCGTCGTAGTCGCCGTAGAGCATGATCTTCTCGCCGTCGCCGACGGCGCGGCGGATGCGCTCGACGGCCTTGTCGATGTCGGGCAGCAGCGACGGCTCGTGCAGCGAGCTCAGCTCGGGACGCAGGAACTGCCGCGCCTCGTCCACCGTGCCCACCCCGCGCAGCACAAGCATCCGCGCGACGATCGGCGACACGTCGAGCGCATCCACCAGCGCATCGCGCCGCCCCTCATCGCAGTCGCGCAGCACCCACCGTTTCCCCGTCGCGCTGAGCCGACCTGTGTGAACTGGGCTAGCCATGGCCTTCCCTTACCCCGAGCACCATCCACCGCGCACCAACCACCGCCTTCACTCGCCCGCGATGATCTTGTCCATCGCCTCGCTGATGCCCTCGAGCACCTTTCTGTCGCCGCCGCGCACCTCGGCCGTGAGCCAGCCGTTGTAGCGAACAGCCGCCAGGGCCTGGCGGACCGCCGGCCAGTCGAGGCTGCCCTCGCGCAGCGGCACGAAGCTCTTGGTCGCGACGTCGAAGTCCTTCAGATGCACCCGCTTGATCCGGCGGCCGAGCGTGCGGATCCACTGCTGGGGGTAGCCGTACAGCAGGATGTTGCCGACGTCGAAGTAGGCGGCGACCCACTTGCTCTTGAAGCTGTCCACGTATGCCTTGAACTCGATGGGGCTCAGCAGGAACTTGTTCCAGACGTTCTCGACGGCGATGACGACGCCGAGCTTGCGTGCCGTCGGGATCATCTTGCGTATGGCCGCGCGGGAGCGCTTCCAGGCCTCCTCGTAGCTCACGTCGGGCGTCACGACGGCGGGGACGAGCAGCACGCAGTCGGTGCCGAGTGCCGCGGCGTTCTCCATCGACGTGATCATCCCCTTGATGCTCTTGGCGACGACCGACTTCTTGGGGCTCGAGAGCGGGTAGCCCCAGTGGTCGGAGTTCATGATCGAGGTGATCTCGATGCCGGTGTTCTCTGCCGCCTTCTTGAGAGCCTTGACCTCGCTCTTCTTGCGGATCGTCCCTGGCTCGACGCCGTCGAAGCCCACCTCCTTGGCCAGAGCGAGGCGTGCCTCGATCTCCATGTCCCCGGGCAGTATGCCCAGACAGCATCCCTTCTTCATCCGTCGCATCCTTTGCGCGCAAGCGGGTTCACGGGGGCATGGCCCGCCCCCACACACCACACATCTTGTGGCCGGCCATCAGCCGGTGTGCATCATAGCGAGGGCCGATGCCCCGTGCAAGGCCGTTTCCCCCGATCGCCCTCTCTCTCGTCGCCGCTGGCGCCCGCGACGACAATTACGGACTTCAACAACTCCGTAAGCCTCTCCACGGTCAGGCCACCTGCTCCTCTCTGCGTCGGATGGACGGCCAGGCCCAGCCCGCGAGGGAGGCCGGAAGCGGACGGCTGGCTTCGTGACTCACGACCCCATGGGGCGGTTGAAGCTGTCGATGCTTACGCCTGGCAACTCGCGACGCAGCGCGCGCACCAGGTCTCTGACGCCCATGGCTTCGCCCACGGGCTGGAACGCCGCGGGCAGTTCGTCGGGGTCGAGGTTCAGATTCCGTATCTGCACGGCGTGGATGTCGTGGCGCCGGACGAAGTCGATGAGCGCCCTCGCCTCGTCCTCGGCGTCGGTGATGCCGGGGAAGGCGAGGACGTTGGCCGCGACCCAGAGGCCGCGCGCTCGGGCGCGGGCGACGGTCGCCTCCACGTCGCCGAGGCCGTAGCCGACGGGGCGGTGGTAGGCGTCGTAGCGGGCGGGGTCGGCGGACGCCAGGCTGACGCGGAGAGAGTCGATGCCTGCGTCGGCGAGGGCGTCGATGACCTCGGGACGGCTGCCGTTGGTATTGATGTTCACGGTTCCGCGTCGGGTTCTGCGTCGGGCGCGTGCGACGGCCTCGGCGATGAGGTCGGCCCGCAGCAGCGGCTCGCCCTCGCAGCCCTGGCCGAAGCTGGCGATGGCGTCGCGCGCGGTCGCCAGGTGGTGGACGAGGACGGCCTCGATCTCCTCGACCGTGGGCTCGAAGGCGATGCGCTCCTGCGGCGACGGGCAGCACTCCGCCGGCTGGAGCGAGATGCACCCCACGCACCGCGCGTTGCAGACGGGCGAGACCGGCACGCCGGCCTCCCAACGGCCGTAGAAGAGGTTCTGTGCGGTGTAGCAGTGGTATTCGGCGGAGCAGCGTGCGAGTTGGGCGACGATGCGGTTGTCGGGGAGGGCCGCCAGCGTCTCGTTGATGAGCGTGCCGAGGTCGGCGGTGTCGTAGTGCTCGGGGTCCCAGCGGCGGCGCCTGTCCAGGCGGAAGGCGGCGACGCGAAACTTCTCGTCGGCCCAGCCCACCGCGGCGTAGCCGAGGAGCGGGAGCGGCGGCGCGCCATCGGGCCGCACCTGGGCGGGGAGTAGTGTCCGCAGGTAAGCCGGCGGCAGCACTGCGGCCGCGGCGCACACGCCGCCGATGTCCGGCACCGCATCCACGGCCTCGAACTGCCCTGCGGCGGGGTCCCAGCCGACGGCGTGCCGCCCAGGCATGGAGACGATGGCCGCGCCGTCGGGCAGCGGGATGGTCTCGCGGAGCCTGGCCGGCCGCCACGCCGTGCCGCTCGCCCCCACCATGCCGAGCTCTGGGTGGTCGTAGAGACGGCCTTCTGCATCGCAGAAGACCATCGACAGGGCGGTATGCGCACTCAAAGCCATGAGCACTACGCGATCCCTGGATCACAGACCTCGAGATGGGGAGGACGTGATGCGTGATGCGTGATGCGTGAGAAGAGAAGAACGATGGACGGAGCCCGGTACGGGGGTCTGATCACGCATCACGCATCACGCATCACGTATCACGCAGCGGCCGCGACGAGCCGCCTGGCGAGGATCTTCGTCAGCAGCCACAGAGCGTCGAGGGGGAGCTGGCGGCAGGCGCTCCCGTCGAAGAGGAACTGGGCACGGGCGGGGAACTCGTCGTCCGCGAGCCACAGGACGACGGCGATGGGGATGCGGGGGAGGACCTGGAACGCGAATGCGGCGTCGCCCATGTCGAGCGCCTCGCCGCCGAGGGCCTCGGCGGCACGGCAGAAGGCGTCGCGGTCCTGGCCGTAGGCCCCCTCGATACCTGGGGACGGCAGGTCGTGGGGACCGCGGAAGAACAGGTCGCCGTAGGGCAGCGACAGGGGGCTCACCCACTCGGCGGCCAGCGGCTCATCCTGTGCCGTGAGCAGGTACTGGATGGAGGAGAGCATGGGCTCCCAGCCGGGGAAGCCGTCTGGCCCCGCGACCTGCCGCTCGGCGGGGGTGACGCGGATGTCGAGGTCCACGAGGGGCACGTGGTAGGCCTGTCCGTCGGGGTCCCAGCGGACGGCGGCGCGCGCTGCGACCTCGGCGGGATCGGCGGCCTGGAGCCGCTCCCAGAGCGCGGCGGTGGGGTCCTGGCGGGGGAGGTCAGGCATCGGAGGCATCGGCCTGTGCGGCTGCCTCGGCGCCGCCGACGAGTGCGGCAACGGTCTCGAGCACCTTCTCGATGTCCATGGGCTTGTCGAGGAAGGCGGCGACGTTGGCGCTGAGGATCTCGATGTCGTTGCGGTAGCTGCCGAGGGCCGAGCAGACGACGATGGGCAGCTCGGCGTGTGTGCGGCGGATGGCCTGGAGGACCTCCAGGCCGTTCGTTCCGGGCATCCGCAGGTCGAGAATAACCAGGTCGGGCGGGTCCTCGGCCAGAAGGTCAAGCGCCTCGGCTCCCGAGACGACGCCCGTGACGCGGTAGCCCTCGGCCGTCAGCACCTCGTCCATGCAGGTCAGGATGTCCCGCTCGTCGTCGATGACCATGACGTGTTTCATGGCGGAGTCCCCACTTGCGCACGTGTTCCATCGCCAGATTATACCCGCCCGCCCCCTGGGCGTCAAAGACAATCATCCGCTTGCCTCAGACCCCTTCGGCTCGACTCATGCATCGCGGCGTGCGATTGACAGGCGCCTGTGGCCTTGGTAGGCTCTGGGCCTCCGAGCCGGGATGGGGAGAGCGAGACCCGTATGCCTCACGACACGGATCAGGATCTGGGGACGGCTCCGCCGCGGAACGGCCTGGCCGCGGCGTGGCGGGATCTGGGCGAGGTGTTCGCCATCTCGTTCCCCATCATCGTGGCCATGGCGTCGCACAATCTGATGACGCTGGTGGACACGTGGATGCTGGCTCGCTACGGGGCGAACGAGCTGGCGTCGGTGGGCGCCGCGGGCGCAGTGACCTTCGTGGTGCTGGCCTTCATCTTCGGGCTGGGCGGCTGCACGAGCACCTTTGTCTCCCAGAGCGTCGGCCGCGGGCAGCATGCCGACTGCGCGCGCTACACGTGGCAGGGCCTGTACTTCGGCGTGGCGGCGCAGGCGGTCGTCCTGCCCTGCGTGCTCGGGGCGCCGGCGGTCTTCGCTGCGTTCGGCCACGACGCGGATGTCCAGGAGCTCGAAGTCCTCTACTTCCGCATCCGGATGCTCCACGTGCTCGGGACGGCGAGCTATGCGGCGCTCTCGTCGTTCTTCCAGGGCATCGGGCGGCCGGCGATCCCCATGTACGCCGCGCTGATCGCCAACCTTTTCAACGTGGTGCTGGACTGGGTGCTGATCTTCGGGATCGGCCCGTTCCCCGAGATGGGCATCGCGGGGGCGGCGGCCGCGACGACCCTGGCCAGCTACTTCCAGGTGCTGCTCCTGCTGGGCGCGTTCCTCTGGAACCCGCTCCACGAGCGGTTCAACACGCGGCACACCTGGCGATTCGACTGGGGGCGCTTCAAGCGGCTCATGAACATCGGGGCGCCGGCGGGCGCGAGCTTCAGCCTCCACGTCGCGAGCTGGGCGATCTTCACCAACGTGCTGATCGGGCGGCTGGGCCGCGACATCCTGGCGGCCAACAACGTGACCCACTCGATCCTGGGCCTGTCGTTCATGCCCGCCATCGGTCTGAACAAGGGGATCACGGTGCTCGTCGGGCAGTACATCGGGAAGCGGGACATCCCGGCGGCCAAGCGGCGGGCCTACGTGGGCATCGCCCTGGCGATGGCGTACATGTGCCTGTGCGGGCTGCTGTTCGTCCTCTTCCGCAGGCCGATCGTCCGCTTCTTCCGCAGCGATCCGGACATCGTGGAGGCGGGAAGCTACATGCTGATCCTCGCGGCGATCTTCCAGGCATTCGACGCCCTGGGCATCATATCGCACGGCGCGCTCCGGGGCGCTGGCGACACGAAGTTCCCGGCCGTCA
>CAZDNN010000450.1:0-5491 GCA_964506385.1 uncultured Planctomycetota bacterium | reverse complement strand
GGAATGTCCGCGCGGGTTCCATTGGAGTTGTTCGGAAGGGGGATCGCGATGCGCTGCCGCCGACTCACGGCCGGGCCTCTGCCGCTTGTTCTTGCTCTCTCTCTGTCTATGGCGACGACCGCGCTCGGCCAGGCTGAGCGGATCGCGCCGGAAACCGGGAACGAGGTGACCCGCTTCCTCGAGAAGCTCTCGGTCATGCCGCCCCATCACTACCGCGGCCTCACACTCTTCGCCATCGAACTCAGCGGCAGTGAGGACGAGACCGACTACGCGTCCCTCGACGAGGGCATCCGCGGCGGCTACGTCCGCGTGAGCGACACGGGCGTGGTCGCGCGTGTGACCATGGAGAACACGTCGGGCCACGCCTGGGTCTTCGCGATGACGGGCGAGGTGATCCTGGGCGGGAAGCAGAACCGAATGCTGCGGGAGGACGTCCTGTTGCCGCCGCGCAGCGGGCCGGTGACGGTGCCGACCTATTGCGTGGAGAAGGACCGGTGGGTGGGCGCCGCGGGCGCGAAGTTCCGGGAGGGGCGGGGTCTCGGCAACTACGCGCTCAGGGAGAAGGCCGCGGCCGGCGCCCCGCAGGCCGAGGTCTGGCAGCAGGTCGAGGAAGAGCAGCGCCGCTTCGGCGTCGCCTCCGCCACGAAGGACTACGGCGCCGTGATGGACAGCCCGGCCGTGAGGCGCGAGCTGGGCGGCTACCGCGAGGCATTCGTCCGCATCTGGCGGCCCCGCACCGTCGGCATGGTCGTCGCGCAGGGCGGGCGGATCGTCTCCGCCGACGTCTTCTGCAACACACGCCTCTTCCACAAGCTCCGCCACAAACTCGTCGATTCCTATGCCTGGGACTGCGTGCGCCGCTACCCCCACTACCGCCCGCGGCTGCGCCAGGAGGACGCCCGGAACTTCATGGCCCGCATCTACAGCGCCCGCTTCCGCCGCCAGTCGTCGCCCGGCGCCGGCGACCGGCTCGTCTTCCACGGCTCCGGCGCCCAGGGCTCGGCACTCGTCCGCCGCAACGCGACCACCCATCTCCACGCCACGCCCGGCTACCACATCCTTCCGCGCCCCCGGCCGCCCGGCCTGCCCATCGTGCCCGCCCCCAGAGAGTGACCCCCTCGAGGAGCCACCGCCGCGCTGCCGGCTCAACATCCACGTCAAGCCCCACGCGCCGTCCCTCGAGCGACTCGTCGAGGCGGTGGTGTGCGCCGTCGCTGGCTTTGGGGTCATCGGCCGCGGAACCAGCGGTCGGGCGCGATGACGATGCGGGCCTCGTAGTCGTCGGCGCCGGGCGAGGGGTCGCTGAAGCCGATGACGAAGCGGGACGCCGTCTTCCGCTTCACCGACACCCTGCCCCGTCCCTCCACCTTCGTCACCTTGCACCCGAGGCCGGCCAGGCTGCGCGGGAAGGGGCTGATGGGGAAGACGCTGCTCGTGTCGCCCGTCCACTCGGGACGCCACTCCTTGCCATTGACGGTCGCCTTGCCAGGCCGCACCCACTGGTGGTGCTCCCAGTGCAGGCCGGCGGGGGTGACGACGAGGTCGCTGACGCCGTCGAGCCGGAGCTTGATGGAGAGGACGATGGGGCCGCGGCGCTCGCGCTTGGGCTCCTTCGGCTCCTCAGGCTTGACGGGCGCCGTTGGCTTGGGCTTGGGCGTGGGTGCGGGCACGAGGGTGTCGAGCAGGGCGCGGTGGCGGGTGACGTCGAGGCCCGCCTCGGCGGCCAGAGCCAGTTCGTCTTCGACGGCCTCGCGGTCGGGCTTGCCGGTGTGGAGCGACAGCAGAGCGAGTGCGAGGTGATCCCTGCCTGAGTCCAGCTCGCGGCCCCGCCCGGCCAGCGCCACGAGCTCGTCGGTGCGCAGGCCGGTGAGCTTCTTGGCGAAGGCCACGGGCCCCTGCGTGACGGTGATGGCGCCGCCCTCGACCTTCTCGACCCGGCCCTGCACCCCGCCGACGCGCACCTCCTCGCCGGGCTCGAGCTTCGCGGCTCCCGCCTCGACCGCCTTCCACAGCTCGGCCAGCGCCTCGGCATCTTCGAGCACCCACGCCGCCGCCCCGGTGCCCGCCAGGGGCGCCTCGCCGGCCAGGGCCTTCGCCGCAGCCAGCCCCTCGGCCATCTGCCGCTTCGCCCACAGGGGCCGCAGCCGCCCGACGGCCTCGGCATAGAGCTTCTGCACGTCCGCCGTGGCCCGCTCCTTTGCCGCCAGAGCCTCGAGCTCGTCGATCTGCCGCTCCGCGCCCGGATGCGCCGCGAGCCACGCGGGGGCGAGGGTGCCGACGATGCGGACGTCGCGGAATCCCCCGATCACCAGGTACGAGCCGACGGCGACGCCGCCTCCCTTGAAGTCGGGGTCGGCGGCGTCGATCTCCCGCTGGCCGTTGATCCACACGGTGAGCGAGTCGCCCGACCGCACGAACCGCGAGGACTGCGGCTTGCCCCTCTCGCAGGGCGTCTTGCTCCACGCGAGGGAGGCATCCTGCGGGCGCTTGAGCACCCGCTGGCTGAGGAGCCGGAGGTCGGCGGCGTAGACGCGGCCGGCGTCGCGGCAGAGGTAGAGGCCGCAGCTTCCCGTCGGGTTGTCGCCTTCGAGGATGCGCCAGGTGGCGGCGAGCTCGATGTCACCGGTGAAGGTCGCGGCGTGGACCGCGCTGCTCGCCGCCTCCCCTCCGCAGCGCAACTCGCCGTCGAGGATGCGCAGCTCCCCGCCCTTCCCGGGGATCCAGTCCTTGAGCTGCTCGGCGTCGCTCCAGTCGTACCGCAGCTCGATGCGGCCGTCGGGCAGGAGGCGGAGGTCGCCGTGGAGAGGCGTGTCGGCCTCCGCGTCTGGGCGTACGGGCGTTGCGGTGTGTGGCTTGGGTGGCGCAGGGGCGGGTTCCGGCGGCTTCGGCGGCGGGGAGGTCGGCGCGGTCCCTGTGAGTGGCTTCTGCCGCAGACCGGTTGAGACCTGCTTGCGGAGCGTGTTCAGAGGGGCGCGGTGGGCGGCGTAGAAGGCAGTGCGGGCGAGGTCGCGGTCGAGGCGGTCGAGCGCGCGCTGGGCGGAGCGCCACTGGCGGCGGGCAGCATGCCCTGCGGCCTGGTCGTAGAGCGCGCGGGCGGCCTGCTCGCGCTGCTGGGCCGCGGTGGGCGCGACGGTGGCGGCAGGGGTTGAGGTCGGCACGCGTCGCGCGCCGGCGCGCTCGTCGCGCCTGCCGCCGGTCAGGATGGCCAGGGCCACGATCAGGGCGATGACCAGGGCACCGGCACCGATGGCGATGGGGACCACCGGGGACCGGCTGCGGGCGGCGCGGCGGGCGTAGGGACTCGGCTCCCGGACGCGGGTCGGCGCCGCGACCACGACGGCGCGGGCGAGCGCCGACTGGAACGACTCGAGGTCCCTGAACCTGCGGTCGGGGGAGGGTGCGAGCGCCGTGCGGATGACGCGATCGACCGACCGCGGCACGCCAGGGGCGATCTTGCTGGCGGGCTGGAACTGGCCGATGGGCAGCTCGCCGGTGAGGGTCTCGTAGAGGAGGACGCCGAGGGCGTAGACGTCGGCGCGGCCGTCAACGTTGGCGGCGTCCTTCATCTGCTCGGGGGCCATGTAGTGGGCGGAGCCCATCTGGGTGCTGGTCATGGTCAGGCGCTGGGCGATGACGCTGTCGCTGCCGGTGATGCGCGCGATGCCGAAATCCACGATCTTCGGCGTCCCGTCGGCCATGAGCAGGATGTTGCCTGGCTTGATGTCGCGGTGGAGGATGCCCTGGCTATGGGCGAAGGCCAGGCCCTCAGCCACCTGGCCGATGAGCCGGACGGCCTCCTGGAGGGGCAGCCGCCCCTCGCGGGTCAGCCGCTCCCGCAGGCTCTCGCCGTCCACGTACTCCATGGCCAGGTAGTAGAGGCCCTCGTGGGTGCCGACGCCGAGGATGCGGACGATGTTGGGGTGGGAGAGCTGGCCGAGGACGTGCGCCTCGCGCTGGAAGCGCTGGACGAACTGCCGCCGCCGCGCGAGCGCCGGCGCGAGGACCTTGACGGCGACGGTGCGGTCGAGGGAGGTCTGGGTGCCGCGGTACACCGTGGCCATGCCGCCGCGGCCGATGACGGCCTCGATGTGGACGTCGCCCACCACGTCCCCGGGGCTGAGGCCCACGCGCTCGGCCCGCGCCAGGTCCACCGTCGCCTGGCAGTGGGGGCACGTGCCCTGTGCCGAGGCGCCGCCACACGGCGCCGTGAGGACCCTGCCGCATTCGGTGCACTTGATGAGCACGCAGTACCTCCCGCCCCCGGGCGTACTCGCAGTATAGCTGGGGCGGTGGGGGCATGCAACCGGCGGGGCCGCGAGGCGGCTGTCTGGCGGCTGGCTCGATGCGAACGGGGGCGTCAGCTCTGGTCGCCGAAGAGCTTGGGGTTGGAGGCGCGGGCGGCGGCCTCTTCCTGGGCGATCTTGCCGCGCATCACCAGGTCCTTGAGGCTCTGGTCCATGGCGACCATGCCGTAGGAGGCGCCGGTCTGGATGACGGAGCCGAGCTGGGGGACCTTCCCCTCACGGATGAGGTTGCGGACCGCAGAGATGCCGACGAGGATCTCGAAGGCGGCGACGCGGCCCTTGCCATCCCTGGTCGGGATGAGGGTCTGCGCGACGATGCCCTGTAGGGACTCGCTGAACATCGCGCGGATCTGCTCCTGCCGCTCCGCGGGGAAGATGTCCACCACGCGGTCACACGTCTTTGCCGCTGAACTGGTGTGCATCGTGCCGAGGACCAGGTGGCCGGTCTCGGCGGCGGTGATGGCGAGCTGGGTGGTTTCGAGGTCGCGCATCTCGCCGACGAGGATCACGTCGGGGTCCTCGCGCAGGGCGCTCCGCAGCGCGGCGGCGAAAGAGTGGGTGTCGCCGCCCACCTCGCGCTGGTTGACGAGGCAGCTCTTGTTGTCGTGGATGAACTCGATGGGGTCTTCGATGGTGATGATATGGCCGCTGCGGCGGCTATTGATGTAGTCCACGATGGCGGCGAGGGTCGTGCTCTTGCCCGAGCCTGTGGGGCCGGTGACGAGGAGGAGGCCACGGTCCTTCATGGCCATGTCGGCGACGACATTGGGCAGGCCGAGGTCCTCGAACGAACGGATCTTCGTGGGGATGACGCGGAAGACGGCCGCGGGGCCCAGGCGCTGGTGGAAGGCATTCACGCGGAAGCGGGCGAAGTCGCGCGCGATCGAGAAGTCGAGCTCGAGCTGCTCCTGGTAGACTCGCTTCTGGGCGTCGTTCATGATGCCGTGGATCATGGCGAGGACCTGGTCGCCGGTGAGGGGCGGGGCGTTGGTCTTCTTGAGGTCGCCGTGGAGGCGGATGATGGGTGGGGCGCCGGTGGAGAGGTGGAGGTCCGAGGCCCCCTGCTTGTACATGAAGCTGAGCAGCGGCGTGATGTCCACGGGCCAGTTGCTCCCTAACACGGCCTCCGGCAGCAACCCAAGAGGAAAACTCGGGCTGGGCACACTAGAAAACAAAGCCAACTCGGT
>CAZDNN010000449.1:2628-5493 GCA_964506385.1 uncultured Planctomycetota bacterium | reverse complement strand
GCCAATTGCCTGCGGCGGCGGGCCCACACTTCACTGACGTGTTACGTGATCCGTAACCACACCACTCGTCCCGTTGCTCCGGCGTCGGAAGCACCAGTCAGGCGCCCCCCCGAGAAAGGCAGGCATGTCCCTGATGAAACGCCGCGCATTCCTGGAGGCTGCCGGAGTTGGCCTCGGCCTCACCATCCTGCCCGCCTGGGCGCGGGGCGCGTCGCCAAGCGACCAAGTCGTGATGGGCGCCGTCGGCACGGGGGGGCGCGGCACGAACGTGATGAAGTGGTTCGCCGGCCTGCCAGACGTGCGGATGGCCGCCGTCGCCGACGTGGACGCCCAGCACTGCGCCCGCAGCGCCCAGTACCTCCGCAGCCGCCCCGAGAGCCGCGATGCCAAAGGCTACCGCGACTTCCGGAAGATGCTCGAGCGGAAGGACATCGATGCGGTGTGCTGCGGGACGCCCGACCACTGGCACGCGCTCGTCACCATCCTGAGCTTCCAGGCCGGCAAGGACGTCTACTGCGAGAAGCCGCTCGCCCACAACTACCGCGAGGCGCGCGCGATGCTGACAACGGGCCGCCGCTACGCCCGCGTCTTCCAGCTCGGCACCCAGATCCACTCGGGCGAGAACTACCATCGCGTCGTCGAGCTGGTCCGCAGCGGCGAGATCGGCACCGTCCACACCGTCCGCGTCTGGAAGGCCGGCGGCACCGGCGTGATGCGATGGACGCCGCCTCCGCCCTGCCCTCCCCATCTCGACTATGACCTGTGGCTCGGCCCCGCCCCCTGGCGGCCCTACCACCCAAGCCACGTCCACCGCAGCTTCCGCCGCTTCCTCGACTTCTCGACGGGCACCTACGCCGACTTCTGGTGCCACATCTCCGACATCGCCTTCTGGGCACTCGAGCTCACGGCGCCGACGAACGTCGTCGTCCGCGGCGAGCTCCAGACCGAGGGCATGGCCGACGCGCCCAAGTGGGTCGAGCTCGACCTCGACTTCCCCACCGTCAAGTATCACTGGACGTCGAAGCGCCCGAAGGGCGTGCCCGGCCGCGTCGGCGGGGGCATCGGCTGCTGCTTCGAGGGCGAGAAAGGCAAGTTGGTCACTGACTACGGCAGCCGCGCGATCTACCTCGACGGCCAGGTCCTGCGCGATCTGCCCCATGTGCCCAAGACCCTCCCCCGCTCGCCCGGCCACCACCTCGATTTCCTGCGCGCGGTGCGCACCCGCCGGCCGACCGAGAGCAACCTCTCCTACGTCGTGCCCATGACGACGCCCATGTTCTTTGGCCGGATCGCTCTCCTCCTCGGCCGCGACACGCTCCGCTGGGATCAGCAGGCCGAGCGCTTCGTCGGTGACGACGAGGCCACCCGCCTCCTCGGCCGCGTCATGCGCGAGCCCTGGACGCTGCCCGTCTGACCCGTGCGCGGCCCCATCCCCGGCGCCACGCACCCACCACGAGCGGAGAGCCACGACGAGGCGGTGGCGTGACTTGACGGGCTCGCCACGACGATCTACCATCCTGTCCCAACCACTCCTCCTGACGAGGGCGCATCATGAGACGGCGGGACTTCCTGAAGACGGCGGGCAAGGGCATTCTCGGCACGGGGCTCGGGCTGCTGGTGCTGCCGAAGTGGGCGTACGGGGCGTCGCCGAGCGATCGGATCGTGAGCGGACACATCGGCGTGGGCGGCATGGGCGGGGGGCACGTCCGCTGGTTCCTGAGTTGCGCCGACGTGCGTGTCGATGCGATCTGCGACGTGGATACGAAGCGGGCGGCCGAGAAGATCGGCTGGGTCCACGGCCACTACAAGGACCAGCGGGCGAAGGCCTACTCCGACTTCCGCGAGGTGCTGGACCGCAAGGACATCGACGTCATCTCGACGGCGACGCCCGACCACTGGCGCGCGCTCATCGTGACAAACGCCTTCCAGGCGGGCAAGGACGTCTATGCCGAGAAACCGCTCGCGCACAACTGGCGCGAGGCGCGGGCGATGCTCGCGATGGGCCGTCGCTACGCCCGCGTCTACCAGCTCGGCACCCAGATCCACGCGGGCGACAACTACCACCGTGTCGTCGAGCTGGTCCGCAGCGGCGCCCTCGGCAAGGTCCACACCGTCCACGTCTGGCAGGGCGGCGGCTGCGGCGTGCGCAACTACGACAAGGCGCCCCCGTGCCCGCCCAACATCGACTATGACCGCTGGCTCGGCCCCGCGCCCAAGCGGCCCTATCATCCCGCCCGATGCCACTTCTCGTTCCGCTACTTCCTCGACTACTCGTGCGGGGTCTACGCCGACTTCTGGTGCCACATCTCCGACATCGCCTTCTGGGCACTCGACCTCGACACGCCGAAGACCATCGTCACCCGCGGCGAGCTACAGACCCAGGGGATGTACGACGCGCCGAAGTGGATCGAGGTGGACCTCGAGTTCCCCGACGGCCTCAAGTACCACTGGACGACGGGCCGCCCGAGGCAGTTCACGGGCGGTGTCGGCAGCGGGATCGGCGCGCGCTTCATCGGCGAGGAGGGCTGGCTCATGTGCGACTACGGCCGCCGCACCCTGAGCATCGGCGGAGAGCCTGAGGCAGGCGACCTGCCCGACGTGCCGAAGACGATCCCGCGCTCGCCCGGCCACCACCGCAACTTCCTCGACTGCGTGAAGACCCGCACCCTGACCGAAAGCAACCTGCCCTACGCCGTGCGGATGACCCAGCCCATGTTCTGGGGCCGCATCTCCCTCCTCCTCGGCCACCGCAAGCTCACGTGGGACAAGGACGCCGAGCAGTTCGTCGGCGACGACGAAGCCAACCGCCTGCTCGGGCGGGTCTACCGCGAGCCGTGGACCCTGCCGGTGTGAGATGCGTGATGC
>CAZDNN010000449.1:0-2528 GCA_964506385.1 uncultured Planctomycetota bacterium | reverse complement strand
CCAACGGAGCTGAGCTATGCCCAATGAGTCGATGTCCCCCCGCGAGCGCTGGCTCGCCGTCCTCGAGGGCCGCCTGCCCGACCGCGTGCCGATGGACTACTGGGCGACGGGCGAGGCGACTGCCAAGCTCGTCAAGCACCTCGGTGTTGCCAACGCAGCCGAGGCTATGGAGCGGCTGCACATCGACGCGCCGCTCACCGTCGGCCCCAAGTACGTCGGGCCACCGCCAAGCGAGGGCGAGGACATCTGGGGATGCCGCCACACCCAAGTCGAGTACGACACAGGCATCTACAGCGAGTGCGTCTACAACCCGCTGGCGCAGTGCCACAGCGTGGCGGAGATCGAGGCGAACTACACGTGGCCGCAGCCCGACTGGTGGGACTATTCCGAAATCCCCAAACACATCGAGGGGCAGGAACATCGCCCCATCCGTGGCGGCGGCTCCGAGCCGTTCCTGCTCTACTGCAAGCTCCGCGGCCTCCAGCAGGGCTTCATGGACCTCGTCGAGCACCCCGACATGGTCCACTACTGCCTCGACAAGCTCTTCGGCCTGGCTTACGAGGAGACCCGCCGCATCTACGAGGCCATCCCGGGCAAGGTGCTCATCAGCTACGTGGCCGAGGACCTGGGCTCGCAGGAGAGCCTGCTCATGTCGCCCGCGCAGATCCGCGAGTTCCTGCTCCCGCGGATGAAGCGAATGATGGACCTGGTGCACTCGGCGGGAGCCTACGTCTTCCACCACAGCGACGGCGCCGTGCGGCCCATGCTGCCCGACCTGATCGACGCGGGCATCGACGTGCTCAATCCCGTGCAGTGGCGCTGCGCAGGGATGGACCGCGAGGGCCTCAAGCGCGACTTCGGCCATCGCATCCGCTTCCACGGCGCCGTGGACAACCAGCACACCCTGCCCTTCGGCACCGCGGACGAGGTGCGTGCAGAGGTGGCGGACAACATCCGCATCCTGGGCGCCGGCGGCGGCTACATCCTCGCTCCCTGCCACAACATCCAGGCCGTCGGCCCCGCCGAGAACGTGGTGGCCATGTACGAGGCGGGATACGAGGGCGGATGGTACTAGGCGCGCGGCGCATCGCGCCGGCTCGCGGTTCCCGGGTTCCAGGTTCCGGGTGCTCACGGGACCCCGTTGCCGGTGCCCGGAACCTGCAACCAGGAACCTGAGGCGACCCTCGTGCGGCTGGTCGCTCCCGCACCCCCGCCGTCGCGCTTGACGTCGCCGGGCCTTTGCGATAGCATACGTCTGCCCCGAGCGAGGGCACCCCGAACAACGAGGCAAGGACGAAACGGAGGCATCCCCCATGGCGAAACATCGCTTTGCGCTCATCGGATGCGGGATGGTCGGCCAGCACCATATCACGGCCATCAGCGGCGTGCCCAGGGCCAAGCTCGTCGCCATCTGCGACGTGCGGAAAGCCACGGCCAGGAGCTTCGGCGAGGCCAACGGCGTCCCCTGGTTCACCGACCACAAGGCGATGCTCGCCGAGGTCCCCGACATCACGATCGTCAACCTGTGCACGCCGTCGGGCCTGCACATGAAGCCTGCTCTCGACGTGATTGCGGCGGGGAAGCACTGCGTGGTGGAGAAGCCGCTGGAGATCGCGCTGGACAAGTGCGACAGGATGATCGATGCGGCGGACAAGGCGGGGGTGCTGCTCGCGACGATCTTCCCGTCTCGCTTCGGCGACGCGGCGATCGAGCTCCGCAAGGCGCTCGGCCAGGGCCGCTTCGGCAAGCTCACGATGGGCGACGCCTACGTCCGCTGGTGGCGCGACCAGGCCTACTACGACAGCGGCGGCTGGCGCGGCACCTGGAAGCTCGACGGCGGCGGCGCGCTGATGAACCAGAGCATCCACGCCGTGGACCTGCTCCAGTCGTACATGGGCGACGTCACGGCGGTGACGGCGGTCAGCGGCTGCATCGCGCACGAGCGGATCGAGGTGGACGACGCGACCGTCATCGCCATCGAGTGGGCCTGCGGCGCGCTCGGCGTCATCCAGGGCACCACCGCTGCCTGGCCCGGTCTTGACAAGCGCATCGCCATCAGCGGGACCGACGGCACGGCCATAATGGATGAGGACCGCCTCACCACCTGGGAGTTCCGCAAGCCCCGCGCCCGCGACGCTGCCATGCTCGCGAGGCTGGCCGCGATAGATCACGGCAGCGGCGCCTCCGACCCCATGGCCTTCAGCCCCGAGAACCATCGGCGCCAGCTCGCCGACTTCTGCAAGGCCATCGAGAAGGGCGGCGCCCCGCTGGTAGATGGCCGCGAAGGCCGCAAGAGCGTCGAGATCATCCTCGCCGCCTACAAGTCGGCTGAATCAGGCCAGCGGGTCACGCTCCCCGTCCTCGCGAGCTACCGCCCGGGGAAGAAGGGCTTCAAGTCGCAACGAAGATAGAGGGTGACTATTCAGCCGGCTTAAGTGCCGGCGAGCCGCCGCAGGCGATTGGCACGCTTTTGGACACGTCCGAGAGGTGAGGGCGAGGCAGAAAGAAGGTCTCCGGCACCGCCTTTG
>CAZDNN010000448.1:0-5493 GCA_964506385.1 uncultured Planctomycetota bacterium | reverse complement strand
TGCCGGTCTCACCCGTGATGAGGACCGTGGCATCGCTCGGGGCGATTGTGTGGACGGTCTGGCGGATCTCCGCCATCTTCGGGCTGGAGCCTATGATGGGCGGGGCCTGCTCGAGCTGGCCCATGCGGGCGCGGAGGGCACGATTCTCGACTTCGAGCTGGCGGCGCTCGACGGCGCGCACGACGGTGGTGAGGAGCTGAGGGCGCTCGACCGGCTTGAGCAGGAAGTCGTAGGCGCCCTGCTTCATCGCCTCGACTGCGTGCTCGACCGTGCCGTGCGCCGTGATCAGCACCACCTGGGCCAGCGGCGCGGCCTCGCGGACGGCGCGCAGCACGGCCAGGCCGTCCATCCCCTCCATCTTCAGGTCCGTCAGCACCACGTCGATTGGCTCGTTGGCGAGGTGCGCGATACCCTCATCGCCGCTGGCAGCCGCCAGCACGCGGTAGTCGGCCTTCCGCAGGATCTTCGTGATGGCGATCCGCAGCGAGCGATCGTCGTCGATGACCAGCACCGTGGGCATGCCCGTTGCGCTCCTGTGCTTGCGAGCGCGATTATACACCGCCGGTGGCGGAATGCAACGTAGGCGGCTTGACGCGCGCGGGGCGGCGCGGCACAATGGGGACGTCGGGGGGGCAGCGAGCGAAGGAGCTTGGCATGCGGGCGAGCCGATGCGCGGCGGGACGTCGGTGCGGGCGTGGGCACAGCAGGCGGGAGTTCCTGGCGGGAGCATCGGTCGCCTCGGCGTCGCTCCTTGCGGGGTGTTTTCCAGTGAGCTCGCGCCCCGCGATTGCCAGAGTGCGGCCTCACGGCCCAGCGTCGCGCCTGGTGCCGACCGTGCGGGCCTGCTTCGTGCGCCGCAAGGGCGAGTACGGCATGTGGTGGCCGGGTCAGGTCTACGACGGCGAGGCCGCGCGCGCGATGTACACCGAGAGACTCGCCGCCACCGCCAAGGCGCTGGACCTGAAGCTCGACCTCGCGCCCAAGCCCATCCACAGCGCGGCGGAGGCCGACGCCTGGGTGGCCGAGGCCGTGGCCGCGAAGCCCGACGGCCTGTTCATCGTGCTCCTCGACCGCCAGCAGCACGCCTGGCCCACGGCGAACAAGGCCATTGACACGAAGCTCCCCACAGTCGTCTTCTCGCCCATCGGCAGCTCGTTCACCACGAACACCGCTGCCCCGTCGAAGAAGCCAGGGTGCTTCATCGCCTCGACGGACGATTTCCGCGAGGCCGCGTACGGACTTAAGATGATCCACGCCGCCGCGAAGCTCCGCGCGACCCGCTGCCTCGTCATCAAGGGACGGAGCCGCGCGGAACGGGAGATGCAGGACGTGGGCATCGGGCTGCGCTACATCCCCGCCAGCGAGTTCCTCGACCTCTACAAGAAGACGCCTGAGACCGAGGAAATGCACGCGATGGCCGCCGACTACATCCGCCGCGCCCGGCGTCAGCACGGTGCGACGCGTCAGGACGTGGTCAACGGCGTGCGCAGCTACGCCGTCGCCCGCACCCTGCTCGAGCGAGAGCAGTGCGATGCGATCACCATGGACTGCCTGGGCGCGCTCGGCCGCTCGAAGGTCAGCCTGCCGTGCATCGCGTGGTCGAAGATGAACGACGACGGGGTGCCCGCCGCATGCGAGGCGGACCTCGGCGCCGTCGCGACCCACACGATCGTGCAGTACCTGTTCGACCGCCCTGGCTTTCAGCAGGACCCTGTGGCCGAGACGGCCCGCGGGGCCATCGTCGGCGCCCACTGCTGCTGCGCCACGCGGCTCGACGGCTTCGACCGGCCGCCCGAGCCCTTCGACATCGTCCACCACCACGGCGAGCGCGACGCCACGGCGCGGACCCTCTGGCGCATCGGCCAGCGCGTGACCTCGGCCGACGTGCTGCCCGGCCGCAAGGGCTCGCCCACCAGGATGCTCATCTCGGCAGGCGAGGTGCTCGCCAACGTGGACGTCCCGCCGGCCGGCGGCTGCGTCGTCTCGGTCATGGTCAAGTTCGACGGCGTCACCGACGTGCTCGCCTATCCGGGCTTCCACCAGATCTTCTTCTACGGCGACTACAAGCGTCAGCTCGTCGCCTTTTGCCACATGGTCGGCATCGAGCCCGTCGTCGTCTGAGCCCTGTGTCTGTAGGCGGGATGTCCCCATCCCGCGGGCGGCCCGGATTCGTGGATGCGCAACATCGAGCTCAAAGCACGCATAGATGATCTCGACCGCGCCGAGCGACTCTGCCGCGAGCTCGGCGCCGTCTTCCAGTGGACCCGCCGGCAGACCGACGTCTACTTCCGCGTGGGCGAGGGGCGGCTGAAGCTGCGCATCGAGGAGCCGGGCGGCGCCGTTCTCGTCCGCTACCACCGCCCTGACGAAGCCGCCGCGCGGGAGTGCCGCTACGAGCTGACCCCCGTGGGCGATCCCGCAGCGATCCTCGCCGAGCTCGAGGCCCGCCACGGCATTCTCGTCCGCGTCGTCAAGACCCGCAGCCTCTACCTCCTCGGCCACGTCCGCATCCACCTCGACGCCGTTGACGGCCTCGGCACCTTCCTCGAATTCGAGGCCGTCATGAGGCAGGAGCACACTGACGCAGCCACCGGCGAGCTGCTCCGGCGCCTCTGCGGCGCCTTCTCCATCGCCCCTGCCAGCGTCCTTGCCGTTTCCTACAGCGACCTGGCCACATGAGCTCGTCGAGCTGAGCGTTGCGAGGAAAGACCTTTGACACCCCGGCGTAGCTCCCCTATAATCACTGGTGTAGTGGCGGGAGGCGGATAGGAGCGGCCCGTGGATCGCGAGGAGATGGAGAAGGCACGGATTGCGGGGCCGGTGCACGGCATCGGGCTCGACAACGAGGACGGGCACGTGCGCATCACGACGATGGAGAACTTCCGCCTCCTCGGCGGCTCGGAGGAGACCCACGGGCGGATGCAGGAGGGGGCCATCCGCGTCAACGAGAAGCTGCGGAGTCAGGACAGGCGGGTCACCGACCTCACCGTACGCCAGTTCGTCGATCTCGCGGGCGAGGTCGGGATGCTGCCCGAGCGGCCGAAGCCCGATTCGGGGAGTGACGACTGACCCGCATGGCGTGCTGAGTAGGGAGAAACGCGCGGCGGGTGCCGCGCGTTTTCGCGTGGGCCGGCGAGTCTGACCCCGGATGTTGGGGTCTGTTGCGTGGTCTTCTTCAATCGTCCTCGTCGTCGATTCCGCTTCCGACCATCCCGCAGACCCAACGCGGAGCGCCCTGCGCGCCGGCCCTCTCTGCCCCTGGGTGGCGTCTCGTGGGTGAGCGAGCTCTGGACTCAGACCGGGCCAGATGGCTCTGCTGACGCTTCGCGTCGGCGCTTCAGGCCGCGGGGCAGCCCAACCGACGACGAGGACGACGACGACGAGGACGGTGGAAGAGGGAACCCCAAGATCCGGGGCCAGACTCTGGGCCAGGCGCCGAGCTTGATCGGGCTGGCGGAATCCGTATCATGGGGCTTCGTTGAACCGCATAGTCCGCGATTGAGCTGGAGGAGCTTCATGGTCCGCGAACTGACCGTCCTGCCGACCTTCGAGGCGAGAACCCTGGAGGTGGCCGGGATCCCCGCTTTCCGCTACGACCGCACCCTCGAGCAGGAGCTTGCAGACGGCGTAGTCAGCGAGGAGCAGGCTCGTCGGCTCCTCGAGTTCATGATGACCATCCGCGCCTTCGAGGAGATGATCCTCGCGCTGCGGATGCAGGCCTACGAGCCTGTGAAGGACCTGGACTTCGAGTACCGCGGCCCGACCCACCTGTCCATCGGCCAGGAGGCCACCAGCGTCGGCTGCACCGCTGTCCTGGGGCTGGCCGACTACATCACCTCGACCCACCGCGGCCACGGCGACGGCATCGCCAAGGGCTGCTTCGCCGTCTACCAGCGCGACACGGCCACCCTCAAGCAGGTGCTCGGCCTGGACGCCGACGCGGACGTTGCCGAGGACGATCTGCGCGAGCAGGCGATGGAGCACCACCTGTTCCGCACCGCCGCCGAGCTGTTCGGCCGCGACGCCGGCTACTGCCGGGGCCGCGGCGGCGGGATGCACATCGCGGACTTCAGCGTGGGCCACCTCGGCGCGAACGCCATCGTGGGCGGGAGCCTGGGCATCGCGGCGGGGGCTGGGATGTCGGCGCGGTATCGCGACAGCGGCCAGGTGTGCCTGTGCTTCGCCGGCGATGGCGCCTACTGCAACGGCATCGCCTTCGAGGCCATGAACGTCGCCGCCATGGGGCAGTTCACCAACGACGAGTTGACCGACCGTCCCTTCGGCGTGCCGACCATCTTCGCGATTGTCAACAACCAGTACATGATGACGGGGCAGGCCATCGGCGAGGTGACGGGTCTGGACTTCATGGCTCGCCGCGGCGCCGGCTTCCGGCCCGACAATCTGAGCGCCGAGGTAGTGAACGGCATGGATGTGCTGGCGGTGATGGACGGCATCCGCCGCGCGGTCGCGCTGTGCCGCGAGGGCAAAGGCCCCGTGGTGCGGGAGCTGGTCTGCTACCGCTACCAGGGCCACTCGCTCTCGGACCCGCGCAACGAGTACCGCACGAAGGAGGAGGAGACGGCCTGGCGAGCGGCCGATCCCATCAAGCGGCTGTCGAAGCAGATGATCGACGCAGGCATCTGCACGCAGGACGAGATCGACGCACTGCACGCCCGGGTGGAGAAGCGCCAGGAAGCGGCGGCACGCCAAGCCGCCAAGGCCCCCGAGCCCGAGGCCTGCGAAGTGCTGACCTTCATGTACAGCAGCGGCACGTCCGAGACGGTGCCCGCCGAGGCCGCCGAGCCGCGCCTGGAGGCCGAGCCCGAGCCGATCGCCCGCAAGGACGGGAAGATCTCGTTCAAGGAGGCGATCCGCGAGGCCCTCATCGAGGAGATGATGCGCGACAACCGCGTGATCTTCTACGGCGAGGACGTGGCGGACTACGGCGGCGCCTTCAAGGTGACCAAGGGCCTGCTCGAGGCCTTCGGCCGCGACCGCGTGTTCAACATCTCCATTTCCGAGGCCGCCATCGTCGGCTCGGCCGTCGGCGCCGCCATGACCGGGCTGCGCCCCGTCGTCGAGCTCATGTACTCCGACTTCGAGTTCCAGGCCGGCGACCAGCTCTACAACCAGGCGGCCAAGTGGTCTTACATGTCCGGCGGCAGCCTGTCGGTGCCGCTGGTCGTCCGCTCGTCGGTCGGCGCGGGGAAGGGCTACGGCGGGCAGCACAGCCAGAGCCTCGAGAGCCACTCGACCCACATCCCAGGGATCAAGGTCGCCGTGCCCTCGACGCCCTACGACGCCAAGGGCCTGCTCAAGACCGCCATCCGCGACGACAACCCCGTGATCTTCTGCGAGAGCCAGGCCCTCTACAACGACACCGGCGAGGTGCCAGCCGAGGACTACACCATCCCCTTCGGACAGGCCGCCATCCGACGCGAGGGCACGGACATCACCCTCGTGGCCTGGGGCCAAATGGCCACCGAGACCGTC
>CAZDNN010000447.1:0-5494 GCA_964506385.1 uncultured Planctomycetota bacterium | reverse complement strand
TTGCCATCGGGGCGCGGCTTGCCATCGTGGCAGCGGACGCAGTGCTTGTCGAGGACGGGCTGGACCTCGCGCTTGAAGCTGAAGCCGCGAGGGGCGCCGCGCCAGGGCTCGATGGGCGTGGGGGCGTGGGTCGAGGCGACGGTGCGGCGCAGGGGCGGCGTGGTGTTCTGTTTCTCGTGGCAGCCGACACACATGGCCACCTCGCCGGGCATGGCGCTGTACCAGCTTCGGAAGACCTGGATCGCCTTGCCCTCGGCGTCGAGCGGCTGGACGGAGATGGGGATATTGGCAGGCGCCTCGAAGATGGCGGAGCCGTCCTCGAAGACGGGGACGGTGCCGTGGATGCGATGGACGTCCCACGGCCCGTCGATGCCGATGTGGATGTGGCCGCCCATGCCGTTGTAGCCGTAGTGGTACTCGTAGACCCGGAGCTTCTTGACCGTGCCACGCGGCACGCCCACCAGGCCGCGGCCGAAGTAGACGTCGTTCAGGTAGACAACCGCCGTGTCCTTCGTCGGGTCCACCTTCTCGGGCACGACGGGCGGCACGTCGCGCTTCTGCACGGGCACGGGCTCGAAGAGGGCGTAGCCGGGCAGCTCCATGATGGGCAGCAGGTTGTCGAAGACATCGACGAGGTAGAGCGCCCACGGCGAGCGGTTGTTCACTTGGCACGAGACGAGGATGTACTTGTCGCTCAGGGGCCATGGGTGGAGGAACTTGGGCCAGCTCGGGTTGGCGAGGCCGTCGGCGATGGTGCCGACGGGCGGCTTGCTGTCGCTGGGGATGAGCTGGACGGCGCCGGCGTCCTCGTGGCGGCCCTTGGCGGGGTCGTAAACGAGGAGCTGGCCCATGCGTGGCACGCCGTGGTGGCCGGAGATGATCGCCACGACCTTCGTCGGGTGGCCAGGGATGGGCCGGGCGTAGAAGATCGAGTTGGGCCAGTAGGAGTTGCTCCCGTAGTACTCCATCTGCTCGGTGCCGTCGGGGTTCATGTGGAAGAGCAGGCGGGTGAAGTAGTGGGGGGTATCGCTGTATTCCCAGCGGGTGTAGAGCACGCGGCCGTTGTTGAGCACGGTGGGGCACCAGTTCTGGTCCTGGTCGAAGCAGAGCTGGCGCTCGGTGCCGGTCTTGGGATCGAGCAGGACGAGGTTGGCCACGGGGGCGCCGCCGCCGACGCAGGGCACGCCGTGGAAGGCGCGGGTGGACGAGAAGATGATCTTGCCGTTGGGCAGGTAGCAGGGGTCGAAGTTGTCCACATCGGGCTCGGTGCCGGGGTTGACCTGATGGAGGCCTGTGCCGTCGGCCTTGATCTCGAAGACCTGCCAGCGGCCCTTGGGGCCGATGGACGAGAAGAGCATGCGGTCGGCGTCCCAGTGGAGGTCCACGTCTCCGACGAAGGCGCCCTTGTCGGGCTTGTAGAGGGTGGTGAGCTTGCCCGTGGGGCTGACGGGCGAGAGGACGGCGATCTCGTTGTCGTAGCCCGTGCGGCCGATGGAGGCATTGGTCACCCAGTTCTGGGGCAGGCCCAGCTTGCCCGCTCCGCGCTTGACGAGCAGCAGCTTGTCGAAGTCGAGGAGCGGGTTGGCCAGCAGGGCCTCGGTGCGAAGGCTGCGGAGGCCGTCGCCGAGGTCGGCGAGCTTCTTCGTCGCGGCCTTGTCGCCCTTGCCCATGGCGTCGGCGAGAGCCACAGCCTGCTTCTCGAGCGCGTCGAGCCTCGCGAGATAGCTCGTGCCCTTCGTGTACTTGTCGGGGTAGGTCTTTGTCAGGTCCTCGATGGCGAGGCGGAGGGCCTTGAAGTTGAAGTGGCGGACGACTGCGGAGGCCTCCTCGACCCGCAGCGAATGGTAGTAGAGGGTGCGGACCTTCCCGAGGTCGGCGGGAGCCTTGACGCTGGCGACGAGGGCCTTGGCCTCCTTGGCCATCGAGGGCAGGCGGGTCGCGCGGACGTAGCGCTGGGCGAGGTCCTGCACGTCGCCAGGCTTCCAGTCCTCGGTCCAGATAGCGTCGCGGCGCTCCCAGGCCATCTGGCGGCGTGCGTCCGCGTCGCGGAAGTCGCGCTCGACGAGGCCCCAGAGCGCGTCGCGGGCCATCTGCCTGGGATCGCGTCGGGTCCGGCGCCCGCCGACGGGGGTAGGCTTGGTGTGGAAGTAGAAGCCGTGGCCGCCAGAGTTGTTGTGGATCTTGAGAAGGAGGTGATTGGCGCCCTTGCGGAGGGCGAGCTTCGCCGTGTCTTGGTTCGGGCCAGGGCCGCGGGGCACGTCGTGCGAGATGATGAGCTTGCCGTTGAGCCAGGCGCGCATGCCGTCGTCGCTGCCGAAGTAGCCCGTGATGGTCTGGGCAGCGGGGGAGGTGATGGTGCGGTAGAGATAGGTCGAGCCGTTCGTGCCGGCGGTCATCCCGTGGACGACACCATCGCGGTAGTTGGGCATCGGCCGCCAGCGGAGCTTGCCGTAGCTCTTGCCCAGCGCGGCCTTGGGGTCGCCCGCCATGAGCCCCGCCTCCTTCTCGGGCGGGAAGGCGAGGGTGAAGTTCTTCCTGTTGCCGGGGGGATAGAAAGGCCCGATCTGGTACCACGTGCCCAGGGCAAGAGCCGCGGGGGCGGCGACGGGCTTCCGTGCCGTCCCGGCCGTCTTCGCCTGCTCGGCCTCGTACCGGACGAGCGCCTCGCGCGAGCCAAGCAGGGTCTCCTGCCAGGTCGCCTTCTTGGCATAGTAGGGTGGGTCCGCCGCCAGCGATACGACGGGGCAGAGCACAAGCAAGAGGGCCAGCAGCTTCGGCGTTCGGCTCGACACAGGCGTTCCCCCGCTGAGCAGTTGGGGCCTTGGTACACCACTTCACGTGGGTATACTCTACATTTCCCCACTTGGTTAGTCAAGAGCGTCCGCTCCGGCGCTGGCCCTTTGACTCCGCTCGCTGGACGCGGTTCACTACCTGCGCCTCCCGGAGACTCGGGGATTGAGGAAGACAGGGATGACGCGCAGGGACGCTTTGGTGGTGGCGCTGGGCATCTGCTCCATCGCGCTCGGCGGCGAAGCCAAGCCAGGAGGAGGAGCGATGATGGTGGTGTCGCTCGACGGCACGTGGCTGCTGGCGACGGACCCGCAGGATGCCGGGCGCGGCGAGGGCTGGTTCGCGGCGCCGCGGCCCGAGGCCAGGCCCATGCGGGTCCCGTGGATCATCCAGGATGCGTTCCCCGGCTACCACGGCGTCGCGTGGTACTGGCGCACCTTCGACGCGCCGGGGAATCCGCACGCGGGCGGCCGGTATCTCCTTCGTTTCTGGCAGGTGGCCGTCCTCGTGTTGGTGGGAGCCGCGCGGTGAGGCCGATCGCGGCGGGGTCCGACGCCTACGGCTGGTCGCCTGGCACGGTCTCCCGCGTATCGTCGTCGTCTGCCTCTTCGGCAGCGGCCTCAGAGGCGACGGCGGGGCTCGCCGGCGGCGCGCCCGCGAAGAGCGTGAGGATGGCAGCACCCACCCCCCGCGAGGCGATATAGAGCAGCCACAGCCAGCCGACGATCGGGACGAGCAACGCGCCCGACAAGGCCAGCGCCCCGGCGCCGACAGAGCGCCACGGGCTCGCGCCCTCCCCCACCAGGCGCCGCCCCATCATACTCGCCGTCCCCGCAAGCCCGACGAAGACCAGCCACAGCAGCAGCCCGAACACCGCCATCGCCAGCAGCCCGGCCAGGACTGGCAGCCCGGGCACCGCGCGGCCGACTTCGGCCACCTTTGTGAACGCCACCGTCAGCAGCAGCAGCGCTCCCGAGCAGGGCACGCCGAGCAGCAGCGCCTTCCATGGCCCACGCTCCAGAGCCCGCGCCGCGCGCCCCACCCGCGCCGGCAAGAGCGCCCGCGCCGCGACGGTCAGCGCCGCAGTGCCCAGCACCAGGGCAGCCGCGCACACGCTGAGCGCCAGCCAGCCCAGCACCTGCCGCAGCGCGCGGAGCTGGGGCGCCGTGCCCTGGAACTTCCAGCCGCTGTCGGCCTGCTTCTCCGCGGCCGTCGCGGCCGGCGCGAGCGCGCCCAGCACCAGGAGCCCTAAGGCCAGCCACACCAGCATCTGCTTCATCGGCTCATCCTCGCTGCATGCTCGCCGTTGAGGGCAGCCAGGCCACGCCAGCGCCAGGCCAGCGCCGCGTTGCCCGCCAGCAGCGCCAGTGCCGCCGCCACAAGCAGCGACGCCCCCGGCACTGCCGCCAGCCATTCGCCGCCCCACGTCTCCGCCCACTCGGCTGCGCCGCTCGCGCGCTCGGCCAGCGCCTCGGCCGACGCGCCCTCGGCCAGCGCCACCATGCTGTCCCACAGGCTCTCCGCCGCCGCAGCCGGCCCGGCGTCGGCCAGCGGAAGCCACTCCACCGAAGCCACTGCGCCCCAGCCGACCAGCGCGATGGCCACGGCAGCCACGGCCACGGCAGCCGCCGCGCCCCATCGCAGCCAGCGCTCGCGCCGCGCCCGCTCGGCTGCCACCCGCGCCATCACCGCGCCGACCAGCGTCGGCGGCGGCTCCGGCACAGCCGGCTCATCGAGCGCGGCAAAGAGCCGGCGGTAGCGCGCCACCAGCCGCCGGCAACCGGGGCAGCCCGAAAGGTGGGCCTCGACCCGCTCGCGCTCGGCGGCGGACAGCTCGCCGTCCAGGTAGGCCTGGGCAGCGTCTCGAGTGGTTTCGCAGTCGCTCATGGCTCGTCCTCGATCAGGGGCGCCAGCAGCCGGCCGAGCCGCTCGCGCGCCCGGAACAGCCGCACCTTCACGGTGCCCAGGGGACACTCGAGTGTCTCCGCGATCTCGTCATAGGACATTCCCTCGACGTGCCGGAGGGTGACCACCACCCGATAGTCCTCCGGCAGCTCGGCGATGGCCTCTTCGAGGCGCTCGAGCATCTCGGCCTGCTCGGCCACCTCGTCTGCCAGGGGCCCCTGGTCGGCCGGCTCCCGCCAGTCGCCCTCGTCCTCGCCGGGGTGGATGGGGACGGTGGGCAGTTGCTTCTTCTTGAGCAGGTTGATGCACGTGTTTCTCGCAAGCCGCATGAGCCAGGGTCGTAAAGGCATGGACAGGTTGAACTTGTGGAGCTTCCGCCACAGTCGCAGGAACACCTCCTGGGCGAAGTCCTCGGCGGCGGCCGCGTCGTGGGTCATGCGCCAGGCGAGCGCGAAGACGGCACGCTGATAGTGCTCCACGATCCTCGCAAAAGCCGCATCGTCGCCCTGCTGGGCAGCCGCAACCACCTCGGGCGACACATCAGGGTAGCGCAAAGCGTTCCCTCTTCACCCCACAAATACACCCCTCCGGGCCCCCTGGTTTCGCCTTCATTCTACCGCGGCCCGTGGCCGCAGCCAAAGAGGAAAACTCGGGCTGGGCACACTGGAAAACCAAGCCAACTCCGTTGGCTTGGTTTGCCTCGTCAACAGCTCCGCAGCCACGCCACTTGCCAGCCGAGAGCACGCCTTACGGGATCGATCCGCCTTCGCGAGGCGACGTAGCCGCTTCGGCGGAGTCG
>CAZDNN010000446.1:0-5499 GCA_964506385.1 uncultured Planctomycetota bacterium | reverse complement strand
GCCCGTGCCGCTCTCGCCCTCGATGAGCACCGTAGTGCTCGACGAGCGGCTGAGCTTCCGCACGACCCTGTAGATGCCCCGCATGGCGGGCGTCTGGCCGAGCAGCACCTCGCCGCTATGCGTCGGCAGGCCAACGAGCTCGGGCTGGAACTGGAGAACCTCCTTGCGCAGCGCCGTGGCCGCGAGCGCTCTGGCGACCCGCTCGGCCACATCGTCGCCGTCGAAGGGCTTCTCGATGAAGTCGGTGGCGCCCTGGCGCATCGCCTCGACCGCAGCCGCCACCTCCTCCGTCGCGGCCATGGCCAGCATCGGCAGCGTCGCGTCCCGGCCCCGCACGGCGGCGAGGAACGCCAGGCCGCCGTCTCCCGGCATCTGAAGGTCGAAGAGGATCGCGTCGGGCATCTGCCGGTCGAGCTGCTGGAGGCCCTGCGCCGCGGAGGAAGCGACGTGGATCTCATAGCCCTCGCGGCCCAGGCGCCGCTTGAGCGCCGCCTGCTCGCTCGCCTCGGCGTTCACCACCAGGATCACGGCGTTCATCATCGTGTCTCGCTCTGGCTGGTAGGCTCGTCGTCACCCAAACTCTCGCACGCCCTGTGCGATTCGACCCCCTCAGAGAGCAACCGCCGTGCCACATCGCGCCGGCGCGGCGGCAAGAATGCGCCGCAACACACCCCGCCGCGCCGGCCCCAGCGCGTCCAACACGATGCCCCTTCCTCACTTACGCCGACGCGGACCGGCGCGAGAAACCCAACGGCCCGACGGAAATCTCTTCGGCGCCGCGCGTCGGTCCCCGCGGAGGCAGACCCGACTGGTCCAGACACCGCCAGCCCCCCCCGCCGGCGAGCGCACTCCCCATGTGGGGCACTCGCAGTAAGATACCCACAAGGGCCAGGGCTCCAGCGCCCTGTGTATGTTTCGGCGTACAGTGTGTGAGGCGCCGCACGCGGAGTTCCCCCGAGAAACGCAGCGGGGAAAGGCGCCGCACGCGGTCAGAGGAACTGAGAGGACCGAAGCCGCCTGACGCCGACGGTGCCGGCCGGCGTCAGGCGTGGGTAGGTAAACAGGGGAGGGAAGGGAGAGATCGTCCGGCGTCGCGTTGTACCCCCGGCGAGCCGAGGCCCGCCGCGGGCTGCCATCGAGCCATGCTGAGCCACACGCCCTGGCCCAATTGGTCTACAGTTACAGCTATCCCTTCCCTCCCCGCAGTTCGGGTCTTCGTCCGTGGAGGCGCCGCGGCCCGCAGCTCCCACAGACGGAAGAAGATGTTGGCGATCGGGCGCTTCTTTCTCGCCTTTTCCCCTAGCGCCCGTGTGATCCGCAGATAGAGCAAACCGCGTGCCACAACCCACGATGGGCGTATTCTCGCACGCCGCGCACCCCCCTTCGCCCTCCCGCCTTCGCGACGCCCCCCGCGGGGTCGGAAGCCGCCCATATCTTGCGGCCAATCGCGCTTGACAGCGCAGCATGTCGTATGCAAGAATGAGGCCGCGGGTGACCCATCGGTGTGCTTACGGCGATCGGCAGGTGGCCTAAAGGACTAGGCCCGCAGCCCTTGCGCGTGCCGCGCCCCGCTCTAAGTGAGGCAGAGAGGCCCCGATCCGAATTTGCCTTGACAAGCCCAGCGCAGGTCGGTATAACCTGTGTTAACCTAGCGCACCGCAAGATATGGCGCCCAGGATCGGCGAGCCCCCGCGATCTAGTGGAGCAGCGATGAGCATCTTCATCAGCGAGGCCGCAGAAGCCATCGGCGTATCCCCTGCGACCCTCAAGCGTTGGTTCCGCAGCGCCAAGGTCCGCGATGTCGCCCGCGACCGCAACGGCTACCGCGTCTTCGAACCCGAGGACATCGAGCGTCTGCGGGCCTTCGCCAATCAGCGCTTCGAACCTCCGCCCTTACATCGGCCCGGTCGAGCCAACGGGCCGCGGAGGCCAACACTACTCACGTAACCCGCCATGCGCCGGCGGGCCGCGTCGCACCGGCCGTGCCACCAGGAGAGCGCGGCGAGCAATATGGCCAACAACGCCTTCTTCAAGTTCTTCCAGGACCTCGTGCTCTCCGGCACGTGGAGGAAACTCACCCCCTCCGCGCGCACCCTCTACCCCGTCCTCGCCGTCCACACCGATAAGAACTTCAAGCCCGTCTTCCCCTCCCTCCGGCGACTCAAGGAACTCAGCGGACTCGGCAACAATGGACTCGCCTCCGCGCTCCGGAGCCTCGAGGAGCACGGCCTCATCCGCATCTGGTCCGGCAAGCACAAGTCAGGCAACGTACCAAACACCTATGAGTTCGTCTTCGACTACCCCGGCTGCCAGATCAGCCTGCCCCCGCAGCGGGGCAAGGCTATCCCCGTAGCGGGGACAGGGCATGCCCCGCAGAGGGGGCAGGCTTCCCCCAACCGAGGCCAGACCCTACCCCCGCCAGACGGAACCCTATCCCCACAGCGGGGCACAAACAAGAGAAAGAAGAGAACTAGAAAGAAAAGCGCAACAACCGAGCCCACAACCCACATCGAGGGCGACGTCCACATCAACATCACCCACGACTCGAGTGCTGCTGTCGTTGATGCGCTCAAGCAGTTCTTCTCACCGCGCCTCGCCAGCCAACTTGCACGCGAGTACCCGCCCGACTACATCCAGGAGAAGATCGAGATCACCCGCTTCAATCACCAGCGAGGCAAGGTTCGCGATCCCGCCGCGTTCCTGCGCAGAGCACTGAGCGAGGACTTTGACCCGCCGGCCGGCTTCACGACAACGGCCCAGCGCACACAGGCCGCAGCGCAGCGAAGCGAAGTCGAGCAGCTCATGCGGCGCATCCTCAAGCGCGAGGTCACCGTCGCGCGCCACCGCAGCACCGGTGAGGCCAGTCTCGCAGACGTCCCCGCCGACCTTTCCTACATCATCCTTCAGGGCCGCCACGGCTCCCGCTGCATCACCGCCTGGGAAGACATCCAGCAATACGATTTCGAGTGAGCCCTCCCGCGCCGCACCGATTCCCGCGCGCCGCGCCACGAGTGGCAAGCATCCCTCTGCCGCAAGCGCAAGACCCCCCACAGACCCAGTGACCGTCGTGTGCCCAACGCTCAGCCCTGAAGCCGCCGCTGCAACCAGGGCTCTGTAGGCATGCCACCTGCCTCCCGTCGGGGGCGTTGTCAGAGAGGGGGTGGCGGGAGCATTCCCGCATTTGCGCAAAAGCGGAAATGGCTGGCCCGGGGAGCTGCCCTCTCGCGCTGTAGCCAAGTCCCGACCCAGTACGATCGCGTGTATGCTGCCGGCGAGAGAAGGCGGGAGAGGACGGCTGGCCGCGCGCCGCACATCATGGGAACGGCGACGGCGAAGGCTGGACACCGAGCAGGACAAGGACGGCTGCGGTGCGGAACGGCGGGAGGAAGAGGAACGCGTCTGCGCGGCGCGGGGGTCAGCGTCCGAAAAGCTTGCCGAGGCCGAGCACCTGGCTGTCGGAGGAGGATGCCGCGCTGCGGTTGGCGTCGCGGATCTGGACGTAGATTTCCTTGCGATAGACCGGCACGGAGCGGGGCGCCTCGATGCCGAGCTTCACCTGGTGGCGCGAGATGGCCAAGACCCGCACCTCGATATTGTCGGCGAGGATGATGGACTCACCCTTGCGGCGCGTGAGGACCAGCACGGCGAACCTCCTTGTTGCGCCGGCTCGCGCCGCCGTCGGCGCGGACGGGATGGTGAACGGGCAGGTCAGCGTCCTGGATGACCATCTGCGCCGCAGCGGCGCAGCGCGGGTTGACGACGACGGGCGCACGCAGGTTCACCGAGACGGCCGAGGGGTCCGGGCTGAGTGTCAGGATGCCGAGCATACGCGCTTCCTCGGCGCGCTCGACGCCGAGCGCCGCCGCCGTCTCCTGGTCCAGCTCAGGCGCGCCGGCGTCGGCGATCAGCGCCAGGTCCACCAGGGGGAAGAGCACGTCAGGTGCGTCGAGCGACTGGAGCCAGAGCACAGGCGCCGTCTCCGCGTCCTCGATGACCCCGTAGTCGTCCAGCCCATCGAAGCCGACGATCGGGCGCACGAAGTGCACGACCCGGTCCTCGGGTACCTCGACGACCCCGAAACGCACGCTCTCGATTCTCATGGTCGTCACCGTTCAGGTTCGCGGGCCGGTGGCAGTCAGGACGGACGGCGCCACGAGCGCCGCCCGGAGGCTAGGCGCGCTCCTGTCCCGGGGGCGGCGCGAGCGGGTTCGTGCCGTACGCGCCGGGAGGCGATACGAGGAGGTCGGGACATGTGCGCAGGAGGTCGGCGTTCGCGCGGTTCACCGCGTCAAGCTCGCGCGCGAGGGCACGCAGGCGGTGGTGCTTCTCGGCCAGCGCGGTGCGGGCGGCGCCATCGAGCAGGGCGATGACCTCACCGAGGCGCGGGGCCGGGCCGAGGCGCGCCTCGGCGGCGGCGAAGCTGTCGCGCAGCGTCAGGCGCCGGGCCTCAAGGCGAGCCGCCACCGCCAGAAGCCGCTCCTCGATCGCGACGATATCGGGCAGGTCACAGATCCTGCGCTGGGCGAGCGCCAGCCCCTTGCGGCGCTCAGCCGCCACGATCTCTTCGTAGAGCTTCGCCGTCGTGTCGAGGTTGGCGGCCAGTTCGCGGACGAGCAATTCCATCACCAGCGCTCCCCTGGGCTGAGGCGGTGGGGACCCTGTACGACCCCGGGCGAGCTCCCAATGCCCGCGCGGGTCTCCTGACTATGGGGTTCGCCGCCCCACGGGTGGCGCGGCGGCGAGCCCTCCCACGGCGGCAGATGCTCTAGCAAATCGCGTGCCAGAGCCGCACGCCGCGGGTCTCCTGCCTGCGGCACCGCTGGGCGGATGATGGCGCGATCGCCCATATCTTGCGGGCGACGGGTCGAGGAGGGGGCAAGAGGTGAGGGGGACCCGCGAGGCCGGCGCAGCCCGGGCGCACGATGTGCCAGGGGGGCCGCGTGCTGGCTCATGCGTCGTTTTGACGCCGAACCCGGCGCGGCGCTCGCCGCGTGTGGCCAGCGGGCAGCTCCGGTCGCGCAGCCGAAGCCCGCGAGGGAAGCGCCGCCGCAAGCGGCTGGGGCCGCGGGGGCGGCTGTCTGCCGGGAAGGTGGCGTGGGCCGGGGGCGCAAGCCGGCTGTTGGCGGGGAAAGCTTTTCCGCCGCCGCGGCGGGGTCGCCCCGCGGAGCTACAGGGCGGCCCGGGGTTCCGGGAGCAAGTGTGGGATGGTCCAAGGGGTTGCTACGAGAGGTGTTGGGGACGGCGCAGCCGCGGCATGCCCAGCCGGACAGCGGAGGTGGCACGGCATGTGCTGGAAGGGCCCGTGCACCTGGGGAATGAGCAACTGGCCTGCGGACGGTCTTGCCGAGGAGGAGCGACCGAAGCCGTGGGGAAAGCCGAGCCGTCGGCGCGAGGGCCGAGGGGGGGCCCCGCGCCGCGGCTCGCGCGCGGCACGGGCTCTCCCCACGAGGTCGGCTGAAGGGGGTGGTCCGGCCTTTGGCGCGGGTGCGCCGACGTTAG
>CAZDNN010000445.1:0-5501 GCA_964506385.1 uncultured Planctomycetota bacterium | reverse complement strand
GGGTTGCCGGCCCCATGCCTGCCCCGTCCGCGACGGAGTTTTGAGATAGTTTCTAGGTCCTATCGGGCGGAAGGGCTATCGCCGAATCGCCTTGGCCCCGCGCCAGCCAGGACGGCCACCCAAGGCGCCGACCCGATCACGGCACTCCATATGCCGGACGGCTATGGGCTGCCCTGGGAGGCCCCGCTACCGCCCCCGATCCTGTGCGGGCACGACCTGGAGCAGCTCGACGATGGCGTCGGCGAGTCGGCGGCGGAGGGCGTGGTAGGCGTCGTCGCTCAGGTCGTCGCGGAAGGTGTACTGGTTGACGCGGTCGTCGCCGCCGAGCACCTCGGCGAGTGTCTTCAGCGCGCGGGCGGCGATGGGCTTGCCCTGCGGCGTCTTCGCGACGAGCGCGGCGTAGTGCTTGAGGGTGGCGATGTACCTCATGTCGTCTACGCCCTCGCGGAGCGACTCCCAGTCAATGGTCGGGATGAGCGCGCCGTCGGGGCCGGGGTAGGCGGCACACCAGTCGCGGGCGGTGCCGTCGAAGTCGTTGAACGGGTCGCCGTTGGTGGCCTGGTAGTGCCAGTAGAACATCGCCTCGGCAGGGCGGCGATAGAAGCCGAGGCCGCAACTGTTGCGCGCCTTCCGCGCGTTGTTCAGATAGGCCGAGCCGTAGCGCATGTAGCGTTTCCCCCTGGTCAGCAGCTTCGCCTCCTGGTCGGCGGTGTACTCGATGTTGCCGCACCAGATGTCGAAGGTCTCGCCCCACTTCTCGCTGGCCCCGTAGTTGTTCACGGTGATGTAGCTTGTCGCCCCTGGCGCCTTGGCGACCAGGGCGCACTCGTGTCGGGCCTTCTCCCCGCGCTTGGGGCTGTTGCCGATCTCGTCCACGGGGTAGTAGAGGAGCTTGGGCGTGTCGGGCCGCGACGAGACGGCCTCGAGCTGCCGCGTGGCCTCGACGTAGAGCGCGTCGAGCTCCGCCTGCGTCTTGCCCGGGAACGCGCGCCGCAGCTTCGTCATCAGGCCCGACGTGTGATAGGGGATGGGGCCTTCGACGCCGAGACGCTCGAGCTCCTGGAGGAACTGGCGCAGCTCGGCCACGTCGAGCACCAGCTTGCCGTCGTCGTTCCGCACCTCGGGGAAGAGGCGTCCCATGGTCAGCGTGGTCATCCCGTGTGCGAGCATGTCGCGCACCTGCGCGTCGCGCAGCGGGGTGCCGGCCACCTTGTGCTCGTACCAATACATGCCCACCGGCCGCTCGTTGGGCCTGAGCTTGAAGGGCAGGACCTCGACGGTCATCGGGAACGTGGCCTCACCCGCATCGTCGGCGCGGAGGGTCGCCGTGCCCTTGTAGAGCCCGGGCTTCGCGTCTTCGGGCACGCGGATGGTCAGCCAGAACTCCTGGGTGGTGTTGGCCGCCACGTCCACGCTCTTCCTGGCCTCGAGGAGCTCGGGCATGACGCGCCACTCGGTGCTCCAACTGCTCCCGAGGCGCTGGGGCCAGCACTTCACCGTGCGGACCTCGACGGCGGCAGCGGGGATCCTGCCAGGCCCCGTCAGGTCGCTCACCGTGCACGAGGCAGCCTTCAGGGCCGTCAGCGAGCGCAGGGCCACCGCCATCGGCTCGTACTCGCCAGGGCACGCGAAGCAGCCGAGCGGCCGCTTCAGGTCGGCGGGACGCGGCACGCTGTTGGGATAGACGTTGGCCAGCCAGTGGGGTACGAAGGGCACGTAGCCGCGAGCCTTGTCGGCGGCGGACACCGGCGGCATCTCGGCCTCCTCGGCGTAGGGCTTCTCGGTGAAGATCGCCTCGAAGTGCTCCTTGTGCTCGCGCTCGACTGCCGCCCTGATCCTGGCGATCTTCGCATTTGCGAAGTCGGCCTGCGCCTTCGTCGCCGCGGGGAAGATGGCGAGGCCGTTGAGCGCGAAGCCGCGCCTGGCGGGATCGCTGTGAGCCGCGTCGAAGGTCAGCGTCAACTGCCCGTCGGCCACCTCCACGTCGAACACCGCGTCCGCCCTGAGTGTGGCCGGGAAAACGAGCTTCTCGACGACACGCTTGCCCTCGGCCTCGATCCACCAGCACTGCTCGCCCTGCCGCCCGTAGCTCATGTCGCCGTGGAACGTGATGACGCGGCAGCGGCCATTGGGGACGTCGAGGACGAACGTCTGCCGCACCTGCGTGTGGTAGTACTCCGCGGTCGTCACGAAGTCGCGGTACAGGCTGTCGCCGGCTGCGCCTTTCTTCCGCGCGCGGTCGCGTTCGCCCAGGCCGGGCACCCTCTCGCTCTCAGGGCCGAAGTTGCTCGGCGTCGCGGGCCTGCCGTTCTTGTAGGGCAGCCAGCCGTAGCCCCGCTCCTTCGTGTAGGCCACATCCTTCGACACGCCCGTGAAGTTGGCGAACGTCGGCGACGCCTTCGGCCCGAAGTCGAAGGCATACCACTCGACGTCGCCCTCGCGGATCGACTTCCCGCTCAGCTTCCGGGGACTCGTCGGCACCGTTCCCTCCGGGGCCTGGCTCCCCCATATCTCCACCTCGGACACCGTGATGTAGCTCTTCCCCTTTGCCCTCGTGAAGCGCAGCCGCAGGCCGTCGGCCAGCGCATCGACGGCCTTGAGATCATTCCATCCGTTCTTCGCCGCCATCTCGCCGAGCTTCAGGGCCTCGGGGAACTCCAGGGGGTCCCCTCTCCGGAACAGCTCGATCCGCGCGGTCCCGTGCGGCCCCGAGCACAGCACGCACACCCGCACGCGCCGAATGCGATACGGCTTCGAGAGGTCGAAGCTCACCTCGGCCCGCTTCACCCCCTGCCAGTAGGAGTAGGGATTCGGCTTCCGCTTGTAGTTGAACGACGCATCGCCGTTGGTCAGCCGTCCGCTGGCGAACGGCTGCGCCGCCGCGGTCTCCTTCGAGAAGGCTGGATTCGCCACATAGCGGCCGTCCGTCCGCAGAAAAGCCGCGTCCTTGTACTGGCTGAACTCCTCATTCGCCAGCCCGTTGTCCGTCAGCAGCCGCGCATTGTGAGCGCGGGCCGGTGCGAGGATATCCTCCAGCTCGACCGCCGTTTCATACCGCTGACCCTCCCGCGAGAGGGTCAGCGTCAGGCGAGTCCCTGCCCGACGCGACCAGAAGCGGGCGAGGGGCAGGACCCTGGGGTCGGTCCGCCACTTCGTCGCGTCGAGGCCGTCGATGCGCAGGAGGACGTCGCCGTTGCGGATGCCGGCGCGGTGGGCGGGCGTGGCGTCGATGACGCGGGCGAGCAGGTCGGCGCTCTGGAGGTCGCGCGGCGTGAAGACGGCGCCGAGGCGGTTGTAGTTGCAGGCGGCCTTCGCGTCGGGGTTGGCGTGCAGGTAGATGCATTGGTTCTTGCCGTCGAGGATGACGTCGAGGCGTGTGAGCGCGAAGAGGCCGAGGACGCCTTCGAGCTTGGGAAACACGCGCTCGAGCGATGGCTGCACCCTGCGGATGGGCACGTCGCGCAGGACGAGTGGCCCGAAGGCCAGACGGTCGGCCAGCCGCACCTCGGAGACGACCAGCCCGTCTGCTGGGAAGTAGGCGGCTTCGAGCGTCGCGGGCCTGTCCGGGTGCGCGGCGAGCCACTGCTCCCAGCGCCGGGCGCTCAGCGCGGCCCCGAAGGGCGAGCCCGTGTCGATGTAGACGACATGCTCGGCGCCCCCATCGCCTGCGAGGGTGAAGCCCAGCATCCAGTCCTTCGGCCGCAGCGGCCTCTTGAGCCAGCGCCGCGCGGGCCCCGGCACCGCGGCGAGGGGGCCCGCCTCCTTCCTGTCCCACCGGATCGCGATGATGGCGTCGGTCAGGCCGCGCCAGGACAGCACGCCGTCGGCGCCGAACCGCAGGAAGGCAGGGATCTCCAGGGACCGGAACCGCACCTGCGCCGAGCTCCCGCCGATCTCGAGACGACAGGGCTCGACGATCCCCCCGGCCACAAGGCCAGCGGGCGGTGTGTAGTCGGCGGGCGGCGGCGTGACCTTGAGCCCGAGACGGTCGGTGGTCCTGCGGAAGAGGGTGTGGTGCTGCGCGCCCGTGTCGAAGGCCAGCTTCACCGGCTGGCCGTTGATCTTCGCCGGGATGAAGATGCGGTCGTCCGCTGCGGCCGCGGCGCAGACGGCGGCAAACAGCAGGACCGCGCGGAAGGCGAGCAGTCGTCTCATCGCGGCGCCCCTCCTGAAGCTCGGTCCATCAGCTCGGCGGCGGCGTCACGGCTGGGCGCGCAGGCCGAGGGGCCGCTCGTGAGTATAGCCTGCGGTGGCCGCAACTGCAACTGGAGGCGCGCCACGAGCTCACGTCGCCTGTGGAGGCCGACGGGCCCGCCTGAGCGCGGGGTAGACCTCAGCGACGACCAGGGCACTGACCAGGAGCGCGGCTCCGAGCCATTGGAGGGCGGCGAGGCGGTCGCCTGCGAGCACGTAGCCGAAGAAAGCGGCGAAGAGCGGCTCGGTGACGATGATCACCGCCGTCGCGACGGCGGAGAGGCGCTGCTGGACGAAGGTCTGCACCGTGAAGGCCACGGCCGTAGCCGCCAGCCCCGTGACGGCCAGCGCGAACCAGACCCTCGGCGACGGCCACGCCACCCGATCCACCAGCGGCCACAGCACGAGGAAGACGACGGCCGCCGCCGCGATCTGCCCGAAGGCCAGGACCCCCGCGTCGTGGTGCTTCGCGACGCGGTCGAGCAGCGCGATGTGCAGGCCGAAGCAGGCCGCGCAGACGAGGGTGAGCCCGTCGCCGGGCGCCAGCGGCGCAGGCCCGGCGCCCGTCAGCAGGCCGAGCCCCACGAGACTGACGGCGATGGCCAGCCAGTGGGCCGCCCGCGTCCGCACGCCGAAGAGCGCGCGGCTCGCCAGCGGGGCGAACACGACGAAGAGCCCCGTGATCAGCCCCGTGTTCGTCGCAGTGGTCAGGCGTAGGCCGAAGGTCTGCGAGAGATAGGCCACGGCCAGCAGCAGGCCGATGAGGGCGCCCGTCTTCAGGCTTCGGCGCGTTGCCCGCCGCAGGGTCAGCGCCCCCATCGCGACGGTCGCTATGGCGAAGCGCACGGCGAGGAACCCCACCACGCCGAACTCGGCGACCGGCCCCTTCATCAGCGAGAAGGTCCAGCCCCACACGGCCACGACCGCGAGCATCATCGCGCACAGCGCAAGGCGTCTCATGGCCGCCCATTCTAGCAGGAAGCCCCGACGGGGGCCAGTGAGGGCTCGCGGTCGAGTCCTCCCTGCCCATTGCCCGCGGCGCTGACGGCGGCTGCGCTCGTCCCGACGCTGGTGCATCCGGACCAGGGCGGTTCCGGGTTGCAGGTTCCGGGTTCCGGAACGGAGAGAACCGCGGGCACCCGGCGCCCGAAACCCGGAACCTGGAACCTGGAACCTGGAACCTGGAACCCGCCGGGGGCCAGGAGGACTCGCGGCCGAGTCCTCCCGGCCCCCACGCCCGGCGGCCTCCGAATCCAAATTGTCAAAGAGCAGCGTGCGGCGACGGGGCGGCCATAGAGGGGTCAGCC
>CAZDNN010000444.1:0-5501 GCA_964506385.1 uncultured Planctomycetota bacterium | reverse complement strand
TGTCGTGGTATGCCTTGGCGGGGGTGACACCGTGTGGGCGGGTGGCGAGCCAGCCGGCGATGCCGAGAACGAGGCAGGCCGCCGCGGCGACGACGAGCGGGCGCCAGCGGCTCACGAGTGAGGGCCGCGGCGGGGCCTGGACGGTGGCAAGCACCCGCTCGGCGAAGCCGTCGGGCGCCTTGTGGCGAGGGAGGCTGCGGACCAGCTCGGCGGTGCGGCGGAGGGCCTCGAGCTCGGTGCGGAGCTCGGGGTGCGCGGCGAGCGCGGCCTCTACGGCGCGGCGGGCCGGCTCGCCGAGCTCGCCGTCGAGGTAGGCCGAGAGCTGCGTTCTGGCCTCGTCGATGGTCATTCCACCATGTCCTCTAGTTGCTCCCTCAGCGCCAGGCGTGCCCTGTGGAGCCGTGACTTCACGGTACCCTGGGGGCAGCCAAGCATCGTGCCGATCGTCTCGTAGTCAAAGCCCTCGATATCGCGGAGCACGACGATGGTCCGATGGTCGTCGTCGAGCTGCGCGATGGCCCGCTCGATCCGCTCGCCCAGCTCGTGCTGCTGGCTGACCACGTCCGGGGCGTCGGCGGGGTCGGCCAGATCGAGGGGCCTGTCGTCGCCGCCGGCAGCGTCGAGCGAAAAGGTGTCCTGCCGGCGGCGGGCGCCGAGCTTGCGTCGGTGGCTGATCACCGCGTTCACAGCGATCGAGTAGAGCCACGTGTAGAAGCTCGACCTGCCCTCGAAGCGGCGAATGCTGCGGAAGGCCTTGACGAATACCTCCTGTGCCAGGTCCTCGGCGTCCTCGCGCTGTCCCACCATCCGGCTGATGCCGTTGAACAGCGCGTCCTGGTACCGCTCGACCAGCTTGCCGAAGGCGGCGACATCGCCGTCTCGGGCACGGGCCACCAGGTCGTCGTCAGCGGGATGGGCCTGCGGCATCCTGGACAGCTCGTCCACAAGGTTAGACGAAAGGGAGCGCGCAAAAGTTCCGTGCGCTTGCCAGAAGATACCCGTCCGCCAAGCCCTAACTACCTGCCGCTGCGAGGCTTAGCGGCGGTTTACAAATCGTTTACAAAGCCTCCGGCGGCCGGCGGCCCCTGCCCCCGGACGCGCGATTATAGACCTCGCCCGGCGGGAAGTCAAAGCCTTTCAACGCCGCGCCTTGACCCGGCGGCGTGGGCTGGCTATGATGCGCCCGGCATCACGGAGCCGAGGAGGACACGGTGATGGCAGCGACAGGGAAGCTGGCGATCTGCGGCGGCGAGCCGACCCATTCGGGACAGTGGCCGAGCTGGCCGGTCCACGACGCGCGCGAGCGCGAGGCACTGATCGAGGTGCTCGAGAGCGGGGCCTGGTGGTACGGCGAGCGGGTCCGGGCCTTCGAGGAGCAGTTCGCGGCGTTCCAGGACGCGCGGTTTGGGGTCACGTGCGTGAACGGCACGGCGGCTCTCGAGCTGGCGCTCATCGGCTGCGGCGTCGGCGCGGGGCACGAGGTGATCGTGCCGCCCTACACCTTCATCGCCACAGCGACCGCGGTGCTGCGCGCCAACGCCGTCCCGGTGTTCGTGGACATCGATCTGGAGACGCTGAATATCGACGCGGGGCAGATCGAGGCGGCGGTCACGGACAAGACGGCGGCTATCATGCCCGTCCACTTCGCCGGCCTGCCGGCCGACATGGACCGCATCGCGGACATCGCGCGGCGGCACGGCCTGAAGGTCATCGAGGACTCCGCCCATGGCTGGGGCAGCCAGTGGCGGGGCAAGGGCTGCGGGGCGCTGGGCGATGCGGGGGGCTTCTCGTTCCAGCACAGCAAGAACATCACGGCGGGCGAGGGCGGCATCGTCCTCACCGACGACGAGGCGCTGGCCGCGACGATCCGCTCGCTGAGCAACTGCGGCCGCGGCCAGGACAGCCCGTGGTACGAGCACTACATCACGGGGGGGAACTTCCGGATGACCGAGTTCCAGGCCGCCCTGCTCCTCGTCCAGCTCTCCCGCCTCGAGGAGCAGACGGAGCGGCGGGCCCGCAACGCCGCGGTCCTGAACGAAGGGCTGGCGGGCATCGAGGGCCTCTACACGCTCCGCGAGGACACGCGCGCGACGCGGCGGTCGTACCATCTCTACGGCATGCGGGTGGTGGCCGAGGAGCTGGGCTGCTCGCGGGAGCGCTTCATCGAGGCCCTGCGGGCCGAGGGCGTGCCGTGCGGCGCAGGCTACCCGCACCCGCTCTACCGCAACCCGCTCTTCCAGCGCCAGGGCGCCGGGCCGCGCTACTGCCCCCTCTCGTGTCCCTACTACGGACGGGAGATGGACTACACGCAGCTCGATCTGCCCAACGCGGAGGCGGCCTGTCGCCAGGTGGTGTGGCTCCGCCAGGCGATGCTGCTCGCGGGCGAGGACGACATGCACGCCATCGTCGCCGCGGTCCGCAAGGTGGCCGCCCACGCCGCCGATCTCCAGTGATCAGCAGGCGCGACCTGCGCGATCCCCGTCCCTCCGTGGGGGCGGGAGCCGCTGCGTTCCGGCCCTGCGGGGCTTGCGTGCGCGGCGGATTTCGGCTATAGGGTGCGTGCCTCGAAGGGCCAGCGGAGAAGGGCAAGCGGGATGATGGCACACCAGGTAGTGCGGCTGGTCGAGCTGGCGGTGGGCGTGGCGGCGGCGCTGGCGATGGTGTGGGCCGCTCTGCCCGGCGAGCGCCCCTGGACCGTGGTGTGGGGGTGCGTGCGGCGGCTCGTGCGCTCGCGGAGCAGGATCCTCTATCTGTCGGGGTTCCTGGCGCTCCTGGCCTTCAACTACCTGTGGCTCCAGCTCGGCGCGGACCGGTGGTGCACGGAGCAGGTGGTGGCGCGGCGGGGGGCTGACTTCACGGAGGTGATCCATCGCGGCATCGAGGGGGATGCGGTGGCTCACATCCAGAGCGCCGTGGGGTGCGGCCCGCTGACGTGGGGGCTCGGCTTCGCCTACGTCACGGTGTTCCCGTGCATGATCTTCACGGCGCTGTTCGTCTTCGACCACCAGGGGAACCGGCTGGGGCTGGGCCTGGTGCTGGCGGGCTACCTGCTGAACTACCTGCTGGAGCTGCCGTTCTTCGTGTGCGTGCCGGTGCGGGAGACCTTCGTCTACTACCAGGAGAGCGGGCTGGGCCCGCCAGCGGCGCGGCTGCTGCTCGACGACATCAGCCCGCTCATCATGGAGGTCTACCGGGGGATGAGCGGGGTGGACAACTGCTTCCCGAGCTTCCACACGTCGCTGAGCGTGACACTGGCGCTGGTAGCGTGGCATGGGGGTCGGCGGCTGGGGTGGCTGATGAGCCTCGCGGCGGTGCCGACGGTGCTGGCGACGGTCTACCTGGGGATCCACTGGGTCACCGACTTCGCGGCGGGCCTGGTGGTGGGGGTCGTGGTGTATGGGCTGTCTCGGCGGATCGTGCGGCGCTGGGTGCCGGAGGGCGGCGATGGGTAAGCGAGCCCTGATCGTCTCGCTGTCGCTCGGGGGCGGGCACGGGAAGGCCGGCGAGGTGGTGGCCGCGGCGCTGCGCGAGCAGGCGCCCGGCTGGGAGGCGCGCTGCATCGACCTCCGCGACTACATGGCTCCCTGGCTGCGCCTGGCCTATGTCACGGGCTATCTTTTCATCATCCGCCGCGCGCCCTGGCTCTACGGGTTCCTCTACCGCCATCCGCCCAGCCGCAAGGGCGGGACGCTCCCCCGTTGGATGCTGCGTCTGGGCACCCGACGCTTCGAGCGGCTCGTCCGCGACGTGGCACCCGATGTGATTCTCGCCACGCAGCTCACCGCCTCCGAGGCCGTGAACGCTCTGCGCGCCCGCGGCGTCTACGACGGCGCGGCGGCCACGGCGATCACCGACTTCGACGCGCACCCCACCTGGCGGGCCGACCACATCGACCGCTTCTTCGTGCCCGACGACGACATCGCCGAGAGGCTCGGCGGCGTGGGTATCCCGCCCGAGCGCATCGAGGCGACGGGAGTGCCCATCGACCCAGTCTTCGAGCAGCGCTTTGATGCGGCGGCGCTGAAGGCGAAGCACGGCGTGCGGCCCGGCGTGCCCGTGGTGCTGCTGATGGGGGGGAGCCTGGGGCTCGGCTCGCTCGAGGCCGCCGTGCGGGAGCTGCTGGCACGCGGCGAGCCGCTCGACGTGCTGGTGGTCGCCGGCCACAACGAGCGGCTTCGCGACCGCCTGCGGGCCGTCGAGCCATCGGGCCAGAGTCGCCTGCACGTCTTCGGGTTCATCGACTTCGTGCACGAGCTGATGGCGGTGGCCGATGCCTTCGTCTCGAAGCCAGGCGGCCTGTCGATGACCGAGGCGATGACGATCGGCGTGCCGACCCTCGTGGTCGCGCCGCTGGCGGGCCAGGAGCAGGCGAATGCCGCGCATCTCGAGGCACAGGGCCTCGTCCGCTGCCTCCAGCCGGGCGGGTCTGTGGCGGACGCCGTGGCCACGCTTCTCGCCGAGGGCCGTCGGCCCGCGGGCGCGCGCCGGCGGTCGGCCCATCGCATCGCATCCCGACTCATCGAGCTGGCAGAGGGGGTGAGGAGCTAGCAGTCCGTGGTGGGCTCAGGGCGCGACCAGCATGGCGTAGCGCCCGAAGCAGTCGCGTGTCGCCGCCTCGAGCATGTGGTGGGGCGCGCCGAGATCGGCGAGGGTTCGCTGCGCGTACCGCCGGAAGCCGCCGTAGTTCACGTCGTCGATCACCACAATGCCGCCCGGCGCGGCCAGCGCCACCACTTGGCGGAGGGTCTCCCGGCGCACCCGCAGCGAGCCGAGGTCGTGGACGACCAGATCGAAGCGGCCAGGCTCGTCTGCGATGAAGGTGTCCCACAGGGCCAGGTGGTCCGTAGCGAGGTGGTGATACTCGAGGAACCGCCGCGTCGCGTTGAGCCACCTGTCGTCGTCGTCCACCGACCAGACCTCGGGCGCTGGGTTGGCCTGGAGCTGGTACTGCCGGAGCGCGAAGGAGCTGAACCCAGAGCCCAGGTCCACCACCCTCGCGGGCCTCCGCCTCGCGCAGAGCGCCTGGAGGAAGGCCGCGAGCTCGAGGGAGATGGTCATCCAGGCGGGGGAGACGCACGCGGCGTACTGGGTGTGATGGGGGCGGAGGGACTGGCGGAATCCCTCGGCCAGGGCCTCGACGTCGCGCGCAGTCCCCAGGTTCAGCGCCTCGCAGAGGGCCTCGAAGGCGCGCGCCTCGCGCTCGCGCCGCGCGGCGGTCGGGTGGCACAGGAAGCCCCTGGCCCGCCCCAGCCCCTCCACAAGGGCGTTGAGCGGCCAGAGGAGGCCGCTCGTCGCTCTCGTCGGCGCCAGGCGCACAGCGGCGCCCGTGCCCTCGCGTGCTGCCATACCACCCCCATAGCCACAGGGCTCGAATGGCGTGCCAGTATACCAGACGCGGCACAATGCCCCAAACGGTGCCTGGAGCGGGTGTAGAGTCTTCCAGCGGAACATGCGCGCATCTTGCGCGCATGTTGGGCCGAGGAAAACTCGGACTGGGCACA
>CAZDNN010000443.1:0-5517 GCA_964506385.1 uncultured Planctomycetota bacterium | reverse complement strand
CGGGCCTCGTGGAGCGGCGAGGCCGCCACGGCCACAACCGTCGGCTGGCCGCCGGTGGCTGCACTGGCCAGCTTCACGTCGTAGCTGCCCGTCTCATAGGTGTCGAACGCCACGTGCATTGTGCCCCTGGAATCGAAGGCGATCTGCGGGCACCACTCGTTGGCCGCGCTGCGGTAGAGCACGGCTTCCTTTCCGCCCACGGTCGCGGTCAGGATGTCGAAGCTCCCCTGACGCCAGCCCATCCAGGCGACGTGGATGGCGCCCGTCTTGGGGTCGGTCGCCGCCACGGCGTACACGTCGGCGCCGTGGTCAGCCGCGTCGAGAGCGGGATCCGCGCCACCCGCACCTGCCCGGCCAGTATAGCAGGGCGTGGGCAAAGGTCAGCGCCGGCACGCGCGAGCCCTCGCCTTTCGAGACGTCGAGCAGGTTGGCGCTCTCGCCGGCGGCCGCGACGCCGAGCGTCACGGCGAGGAGGAGCGGGATGAGGCGGCCCATGCGTGGGGCCTCCTGTCGAGCGGCTCAGGTGTCGGTGAGGACCATGACGGCGTAGGCGTCGAGACCGATGAGGTCGCCGACGGGCTCGCCGGTCAGCAGGTCGATGAAGGCGGCGCCGACGAGATCGACGGTAACCCGCTGGGGATTGAAGTTCATGAGGAAGACGAAGCGCCGCTCGCCGTCGGTGCGGAGGGCGGCAGACACGCCAGCCGGCAGGCTGGCATCGACGGCACGCAAGAGGCCCAGCTCGCGGGCAAAGGCGGCGTAGAAGTCGCTCAGGAAACGATCATCGTTCCGCGACGCGACGTAGTACGCGCTGCCCTCCCCCACGCGGTTGGCGGTGAGAGCCGGGCGGCCGGCGTAGAAATCGTCGCCGTAGGTGGCAAGCACCTGGGCGGTCTCGGCGTGGATGAGTGCGCAGAGCTCGCGAGCCTCGTAGAAGCCCTTCAAGCGCAGACCGTTGCCGGGCTCGGGCGACACGTGGACGCGATCGTCGGGATAGAGGGCGTCGATCTCCTCGTCCCAGATGCCCAACAGCCCGCGCAGCGGGCCGGGGAAGCCGCCGAGGAAGCACAGGTCGTTCTCGTCCACGATCCCCGACCAGTAGGTCGTCACGAGCGTGCCGCCGCCCTCGACAAAGGCCGTCAGCCGCTCGGCCACGCCGGGGCGGACCATGTAGAGCATGGGGGCGACGACGAGCTTGTAGCCGTCGAGCGGCTGGTCCATGTCGATGACGTCGCAGGGGATGCCGCGGCGCCAGAGCTCGCGGTAGTGGCGCTGGCAGGTCGGCAGGTAGTCCTTGCCCTCGCGGCGCGGGCCGGCGGCGTCGTTGATGGCCCAGCTATTCTCCCAGTCGTAGATGATGGCGGCGTCGGGTCGGACGGTGGTGCCGACGACGTCGTCGAGCTTCTCGAGAGCGACGCCCAGCTCGGCGACGTCGCGGAACACGCGGTTGCCCTCGGTGCCGAGGTGATCGACCACGGCGCCGTGGAACTTCTCGCTCCCGCCGCGGCTCTTCCGCCACTGGAAGTACTGCACCGTGTCGGAGCCGTGGGCCACGGCCTGGAGCGACGCGAGCAGGTGCATCCCAGGCCGCTTGAGCTTCGCCACCGCCATCCAGTTGGTCATCGACGGCGTGCTCTCCATGAGCATGAAGGGCTTGCCGCCCTTGAGCGAGCGGTTGATGTCGTGGACAAAGGCGATGCGGCAGGCCAGCTCGGCGTCGGGCTGCGGGCCGTGCCACTGGGGGTAGTTGTCCCACGAGATCACGTCGAGGTGGGGCGCGAGCTTCCAGTAGTTGAGGCCGGGGTAAGTGCCCATCATGTTCGTCGTCACCGGCACGTCGGGCGCGACCTCGCGCAGCGGGGCGATCTCGGCGAGCATGAAGTCGAGGCACTGGTCGGTGGTAAACCGCTTCCAGTCGAGGTTGAGCCCGTGGATGTGCCGCTGGCCGAGCGGGCCGGGCGGGTTGACCTGGGACCAGTCGGTGAAGGTGTGGCTCCAGAAGGCGGTCCACCAGGCGTGGTTGAGCGCGTCGAGGGTCTCGTACTTGCGCATGAGCCAGGCGCGGAAGGCGTCGCGGCAGAGCTCGCAGTGGCACTCGCCGCTGTACTCATTAGAGATGTGCCAGACCAGGAGGGCGGGGTGATCCCCGTAGCGCTCGGCGAGCTTGCGGTTGATCAGGGCCGTCTTCTCGCGATAGACGGGGCTCGAGGGGCAGTGGTTGTGTCGGCCGCCGTGACGGATGCGGGTACCGTCGGAGCGGACCCTGAGCACCTCGGGGTACTTGTGGGACATCCACGCCGGCCGCGCGGCGCTGGGCGTCGCCAGCACCGCATAGGCGTCGTTCTCCGCCAGCAGGTCCATGATGGTATCGAGCCAGGAGAAGTCGAACTGCCCTTCGGCCGGCTCGAGCCTCGCCCAGGCGAAGATGCCGACGGTCATGGCATTGCAGTGGGCGAGCTTCATCAGCCGCATGTCCTCGGCCCAGATCTCCTCCGGCCACTGGTCGGGGTTGTAGTCGCCGCCGTGGAGGAAGTGCGGGCACTTCCGGTTGATGGGCGGATAGCGGTCGGGCATCGTCGGCTCCTTTCCTGTAAGAGCGGGGAGCATCGTGATAAACCATCGCCCCTCCCTTTTCAAGCGCGTCTCGCACGGCGGATGTCATCGCGGAACGCGGGGCCACGCCCGTCCGAGGCCCGACGTGGACACCGCGGCGTCCACCCAAAGGCGGATGCGCCCGCGACGAACGCCGAGCTGCCTCCCCACGATGGCAAACGGCGTGAGGGAGACGTGAGCTAGAATTGCAGAGTTGACCAACTCTGCAATTCTAGCTCCCTCACCCGGCGGGCCGCCCCTCAGTCGTGGATCCAACGCGCCGGGGTTGGCCACACGCAGCGCGTCGGCCTTCAGCCTGGAGTGGACGCTCGGCTCTGTGGGAGAGGGCCTTCGTGGTCAGGGGCCCGATGTGCTGCCGCGCGCTTCCCCTGCCGGCGGCTTCATGGTAGACTCTGCCGGTCCCGTTGAGGAGCCTGCACATAAGGAGAAAGGGCAATGAACAGGAGCAGCGTGTTGGCTACGGCCGCGGCCCTGCTGATGGCCGCAACGACGGCTGACGCGGGGGCCAAGAAGCCGAGGAAGCGGCGGCTCAATCCCGCCATGGCGCCCGTCGAGGATAAGCAGGGCCTCCCCCGCGTCCTGCTCATCGGCGACTCGATCTCCATCGGCTACACCGTCCCCACCCGCAAGGCGCTCGAGGGCAAGGCCAACGTCCATCGGCCACAAGCCAACTGCGGGCCGACCACCCGCGGCCTCCAGGCCATCGACCAGTGGCTCGGCGACGGCAAGTGGGACGTCATCCACTTCAACTGGGGCCTCCACGACCTGAAGTACATCAGCGCCAAGGGCGGCCTCACCGACGTTGACAAGGGCAAGCAGCAGGTTCCCATCGGCCAGTACGAGGCGAACCTCGAGAAGCTCGTCCTGCGCCTGAAGAAGACCGGAGCGAAGCTCATCTGGGCCAGCACCACCCCCGTGCCCGAGGGCGCCAAGGGCCGCGTCCCCGGCGACGAGGTCAAGTACAACGCCGTTGCCAAGAAGGTGATGGAGAGGCACGGCGTGGCGCTCAACGACCTCTACGCCTTCGCCAAGCCCCGCCTGGCGGAGCTCCAGCGCCCCGCCAACGTCCACTTCACGCCCGAGGGCTCGCAGGCCCTCGCCGAGCAGGTCGCCAAAAGCATCCTCGCGGCGCTGGGGAAGTAGAGCGTTTTCAAGCGCTGTGGGCGGAGAGGCAATGCAGTCGGCATACCGGGAACAGATGGAGGGTCAGGGCATGAGTCTGTCTGTTGAGAGCACATCTCTCCGCGAGGTCATGGGGCAGCCCAGCAAGTTCCCCAGTGCGTTGCGGCAGATCATCTGCCAGGCTCTGGCGAACATCACCGACGAGCAACTGGCGTCGGCGAGCACGAAGCACGAGGCGGAGGCGGGGAACTTCGACTGCCTGATCGAGGCTGCCTTGCGGCAATCCGGGCGGTCGCTCACAGTCAAGGCAAACCACCCCGTCGCGCCGCGCACAAGGTTCAACTGCGATCTGCTCATCGAAGCAAGTGACGCCATCGTGTGCCTGGAGGTTGAGAAGGGCGACAGCGCCAGGTTTGAGCTGGATATACTCAAGATGCAAGCGTTCGGCTTCCACCAGCGGGGCCGACGCCCCGGCATGCCGTGCTTTGGCGCGTTCATCGTTCCCTGCAACAACCGCGTCCAGCGTCATATCTCCGGCAACGCCAGGGAGTCCTCCTACAAGTACCTGAGGCGGCTATGCCGTCTTGTGTCAGAGATCGGCCCTACATTCCTGGACGACATTCTGATCGTCGGGTACGAGGCCCACAGAGAACCCCAGAAGAGGTCCGCAGCGCGGCGCAAGTCGGCAGCCGGCCGTGCAGAGAGGGAGCTAGCTGCCCCCCCAACCAGCGACATCGAGGCTGCATTGCGCGGGTACGCGCCCGAGGGAAGAAAGCTCGTCCTCGAGCTGCGCGACCGTCTCCGAGCCGAGTTCCCCGAGATCAGAGAGAAGCACAACCCACGGAGCCGGTACTTGGCCTTCGCTGTGGGTCGCAGTGACGCGGCCTACATCTACCTGCAGAAACGGCGGCTCCTGCTCGACGTTCGCGTTCCCCAAACGCGAGCGGTTGACCTGACGCGCCGAGGGATACGTGTGGCGCATCGGGGCAATTACCAAGGCAAAGCCGGCTGGCTCACAGGCGTCCTGGTGCCGCACGATACAGACAAGGTCGATCTGATAGCCGATCTGCTCGTAGAAGCACTGCGTGGGTCATAGCCTGACGCGAAGGCTCCTACCCTGCCATGCACGATAGGCGCCCCCTCTGGCGCTCGCCTCAGTCCCGAGGGCTCGCAGGCCCTCGCCGAGCAGGTCGCCAAGAGCATCCTGGCTGCGTTGGGGGAGTAGGCCCCCCCGGCAGTGGGAGGGCGAGGCTCCCGCCGAGCCGCGAGCGAGGGGAGTCTCCAGGCGTTCTCCCTCACCCCAGCCCTCTCCCGGGAGGAGAGCGAAGGTGGTCGGCGGCTTGAGGTGGCGAGGTGATCCCTCCGGGTTCCCTCTCCCATGGGGACAGGGAGTCGTGTGCGCTGGCGCCGGGCGGGGCTACTTCGCGATGGTGAGGATGAGGCGCTGGTAGCGGGTGAGCGGCGGGTCGCCGGCGTCAGTGACTTCGAGGATGATGTGGAGGGTCTTGCCCGGCTCGTCCGGCACGACGAAGCGGGCATCCGTCTGAGCCGCGGCATTGGCGATGTCGAGCTTCGAGACGGCGGTGTCTACGTCATCGTAGCGCCACCAGCGGAAGGCCAGCTCGTCGCCGTCGGGGTCTGAGGACCCGTCGGCGCTAAGGGTGACGGTCTCCCCAGGCTTGACGGTGCGGTCGAGGGGGCCGGCGACCTTCGCGACGGGCGGGTGGTTGGCCTCGGCGATGGGCTTGACACACCAGTCAGCGCGGGCGGCCCAATCGTTCT
>CAZDNN010000442.1:0-5527 GCA_964506385.1 uncultured Planctomycetota bacterium | reverse complement strand
CACAAGGGCTACTGCACCGACGTCTTCTTCGACGCCGCCCTGAAGTTCATCGAGGCCAATCGCGAGCGGCCCTTCTTCGCCTACATCCCGACCAACGCGCCCCACGGGCCATTCATCGTCGCCCCCGAGCTCTGGAAGCCCTTCAAGCGAATGGGCCTCGACGACCGCACCGCCAAGGTCTACGGGATGGTCAAGAACATCGACGACAACATCGGCCGCCTGCTCGCCAAGCTCGAAGCCCTGGACCTCGACGAGAACACCATTGTGATCTTCCTGTGCGACAACGGCCCGAACGGCCGCCGCTACACCATGGGCCTGCGCGGCGCCAAGGGCAGCGTCTACGAGGGCGGCATCCGCACCGCCTTCTTCGCGCGCTGGCCGGCAAGGTTGAAGGCGGGGCGGAAGGTCGATCGTATCGCGGCACACATCGACGTGGCGCCGACTCTCCTCGACGCGTGCGGCGTGCCGTATCCAGCGACGGTGCCGTTCGATGGGAGAAGCCTGATACGGCTGATGCTCGGGCAGAAGACCGATTGGCCCGACCGCACGCTCTACATCCAGTGGCACCGCGGCGACGCGCCCGTCGCCTTCCGCGCCTGCGCCGCGCGGGGCCAGCGCTGGAAGCTCGTCAACGGCAAGGAGCTCTACGACCTCGAGAAGGACCCCGGCGAGAAGAAGAACGTCGCCGCGGAGCATCCCGATATCGTCAGGCAGATGCGGGCGGGCTACAAGGCCTGGCTCAAGGACGTCTCGGCCACCCGCGGCTACGCCGCGCCCCGCATCCACATCGGCACGCCCCACGAGAACCCCACGACATTGACGAGGCAGGACTGGCGTGGGCCCCGCGCGAGCTGGGGCCGCGACGGCCTCGGCTACTGGGAGGTCAAGGTCGCCAACGCCGGCACCTACGAGATCACGCTCCGCTTCCGCAAGCTCACGATGGACGCCCCCGTGCACGTCCAGCTCGGCGACGTGAAGCTCAGCAAGACCGTCGAGAAGGGCGCGAGCACCTGCGTCTTCGACAACGTCGAGCTGAAGGCAGGCGACGGACGCCTCGAGGCCTGGGTGACCCTCAAGAAGAAGCCCGTCGGCGTGCAGTATGTGGACGTCAAGCGCCAGAAGTAAGCAATCCTCGTCACGATGCTCCAGCGTCGGGACGCAAGCGCCGCCGCTCCAGCGGCACGACGCGGAGAAGGGCCCATGGCTGCGGCAGGCCCTCTCTGCTTCGCCACGCTGGAGCGTGGGCATCGCCGTCCCTGGAGCATCGGGACGAGCGCTCTTGGCGGTCGGTTTCCTGGTCGTAAGGAGCCACTCGGAAATGCCCCGGCCGAGCATCCTGCTGATCAGCAGCGACCAGCATAATGCCGAGATCCTGGGCTGCATGGGCAACCCCGTCGTGCGCACGCCCCACATCGACCGCCTCGCCGCCGAGGGCACCGTCTTCGACTCCGCGCTCACCCCTCTCCCTCTGTGCACGCCGGCGCGGACCAGCATCTTCACCGGGCTCACCTGCAAGCACCACGGCGTCTATCACAACATCAACATGAACTGCCAGCCGGGGAAGCCGTGCCTCGGGCCCGAGTTCGCCGCCTTCCCCGAGCGGCTCGCCGAGGCGGGCTACGACACCGCCTTCTTCGGCAAGCTCCACACCCGCCACGAGTGCGGCCGCAACTTCGGCCTCCGCACGGCCCGCCTCGTCGAGGGCAAATGCCACTTCGTCCCCAGCCCCGACGACCAGGACGAGTATCGCCGCTACCTCGCCGACCGCGGCTACCCGCCCGACGTCTGGAAGGTGTGGGAGAACGACCCGAGCTACGCCGTCAACAACTACGCCACCTCGCCGCTGCCGAACGCGGACTACATCGACACGTTCATCGCCGACATGGCCATCGACTACCTGCGCGGGGTCGAAGCACCCTTCTTCGCCTGGGGCTCCTTCTGCACGCCCCACAACCCGTGGGACCCGCCACGGGCTGCTACGACACGATGTACAACCCCGCCGACATCCCGATGCCCCACCGCAAAGCCGGCGAGCTCGAGACCAAGCACCCCCGCTGGGTCGATCGGGTGGCCAAGACCATCGCCGCGGAGCCCGCGCGGTCCGTGGACCCCGACCTGCCGGGCGGCGTTGCCAACGCCTGCGCCCGCTTCCCGGAGGCGAAGACCCGTCGGATGCTCGCGGCCTACTACGGCCAGGTCTCCCACCTCGACGCGCAGGTCGGCCGCGTCCTCGGCGCCCTGAAGGCCCGCGGCCTCTACGACGACACCCTCGTCCTCTTCCTCTCCGACCACGGCCATCGTCACCCCCGACTGGAAGCTCTTCGTCTGGCGCGACGGCACCGAGGAGCTCTACGACCGCCGCGCCGACCCCCACGACCTCGACAACCGCGCCGGCGACCCGTCGCTCGCCGAGACCCAGGCCGCGCTCGTCGAGGCCAGCCGGCTGCCGAGCCCGACGCCCGTCGCCATCGAGGACGGCTGCCTCCACGTGCAAATGCCGGGGCTTTCGGTTATGCTGCTGGCGTTGTCGCGGTGATACCCGAACGGACGATGAAGGACGGATGCGTATGAGGCCCGTGGCCCTGAGCGCCGTGGCCGCCCTCGCGGCCTGTGCGGCGTCGTGCAGTTGGATCGTGAGGACGCGGATGCCTGAGCCCCGCTGCTACTACGTGGCACCCGACGGCGCGGACGACAACCGCGGCTCGTGGCGGCGGCCCTTCGCCACCCTCGCCGCCGCCCGCGACGCCGCGCGCCGACGGGGCCCCGACCAGCCGCGCTGCATCATCCTGAAGGCGGGCGACTACTTCCTCGACGAGCCGCTGACCCTCGACGAGCGCGACAGCGGCCTGTCCATCGAGCCCGACGACGGTGCCGAGGTCACCCTCTACGGCGGCCGCCGCCTCACAGGCTGGCGGCCCGACGGCCAGGGCTTCTGGGCCGTGGACCTGCCGGCCGTGAAGGCGGGCAACTGGGATTTCCGCATGCTCGCCGTCAACGGCCGCTTCGCCCAGCGGGCACGCCTGCCACGCAAGGGGTTCCTCACCCACCTCAGCGAGTTCAAGGTCCCCTGGATGAGCACCACCGGCGGCGGCTGGAAGCGCAAGCCGACCCCCGCCGAGCTCACCACGATGCGCGTCCGACCCGGCGACCTCCCGCCATCGCTCGACCTCCGCAGCGCCGAGCTGACCGTCTATCACATGTGGGACGAGAGCGTCGTCGGCCTCAAGGCTCTCGACCGCAAGACCGGCACCCTGACCTTCTCGACGCCCGCCGGCCACCCGCCGGGGGCCTTCGGCGTGAAGAAGTACGTGGTGTGGAACGTCCGCGAGGGGATGACCGACCCCGGGCAGTGGTATCTCGACCGCGCGGCGGGCAAGATCGTCTACTGGCCGCTCCCCGGCGAGGACATGCTCGAAGCCGTCGCCATCGCGCCGACCGTCGAGAGCATCATCCGCCTGCGGGGCAAGGTCTACGCCCCGGTGAAGGACGTGACGGTGCGGGGCATCCGCCTGTCGGTGACTAACACGCCGCTGAAGGCGGGCGGCTTCGGCGCCGGGAAGTTCGCCGGCGCCATCGACATCGTCAACGCCGACGCCTGCCGCCTGCTGGACCTCGAAGTGGTCCGCGTGGGCGGCCAGGGGATCAAGGCGGAGAGCAGCCGGCGGCTGGCCGTCGAGCGCTGCCACATCCACCACACCGGCGCCTGCGGCGTGAAGCTCAGCGGCCCCGAGGCCGCGGTCACCGACTGCCACATCCACCACGTCGGCGTCACCTACCCGAGCGCCATCGGGCTCTGGGGCCGCGGCAAGTTCGAGCGCGGCGTGACATTCGCCCACAACCACGTCCACGACACCCCCTACACCGCCATCGCCGCCAGCGGCGACCGCCACACCATCGAGGCAAACCTCATCGAGCGGGCCATGCAAACCCTCCACGACGGCGCCGGCATCTACATCACCTTTTGCAGGAAGGTCGTCGTCCGGGGCAACTTCATCCGCGACATCGCCGACACCGGCGGCTACGGCGCCAGCGCCTGCTACCTCGACGAGCAGGCCGAAGGCTGCCTCGTCGAGGGCAATCTCGCCCTGCGCGTCAACCGCCCGTCCCACAACCACATGGCCAGGCGGAACACCGTCCGCAACAACGTCTTCGTCGTCACCGGCGACGCCACCCTCACCTTCCCGAAGTCCGCCGACTACACCTTCGAGCGCAACATCGTCCGCGCCACGGGCGCCATCACCTTCACCCACCCCGCCGCCGTCGCGCGCTTCGCCGGCAACGTGCTCTTCAGCGGCACGGGCAAGGTCGTCGCCCCGGAGCCCCGCGACGGCGCTCTCCTCGCCCAGCCGAAGCTCCTCGACGTCGAGACCGGCAACGTCCGCTTCGCCGCCGACAGCCCGGCCCGCCGGCTCGGCATCGAGCCCATCGACGTCAGCGGCGCCGGCCCGCGGCAGTAGGGCAGGGGGCCGGGGTGCGGGGGAGGGAGCCCTTTCTCCTCGAGGCTTGGGCCGAGCGCAGCCGAGGGCAAGGACTCCCTCCCCCGCGAAACCGAATTGTCAAAGATCGCGGGGCGCCCCTAGTGGCCTGTTCGCCGTGTCACCGGGTCCGGGCGGTCGGGGCCGTCGCGGGCTCGCGGGGCAGGGGGTGGCCTGCACGGCGAGCGGTTCGCGCGATGGGCTGGTGAGGCGTACGGGAGCTACTTCGCCGCCTCCGCGCGAGCCCGCGGACAGGGGAGACCTGCTCCCCTCCACCCCTACAACGACAATGCCCCTGCAAATCATGCGTACGAATTTCCGGGAAAAGCGCATGGCGACGGGGGTTTCTGGACTTACGTCGAAAAAAGGCCGCTACCCGCCCCGCCGCCGCCGCCGCGTCCGCCGGTCGTGGCGCCGTGCCCAGCCGCCGAAGCCCATGTCGCGCAGCAGGCGCCGGATGGCCCTCGCGTGGCGGCTCACCGTCCCCTGCGCCACGCCGAGCGTCTCGGCGATCTCCGTCTGGGTGTAGCCGTCGGCGAGCAGCCGCCAGATCCGCTGCCGCACGGGCGACAGCCGCTCCATCGCCTCGCGCACCGCCAGGACATCCGCCAGGTCGAGCATCGCGCGCCCCCTTCCACTGCCGGCAGGCCGCCCCGAGAGGCGCTGCCGTCGTGCCGAATCGAGAGCGGGGGCGGGCGCTGCCCCGCGCAGGCAGTATACCACACAACTAGTCGGCGGTCAAGCGTGGCCATGCACTACTCAGGCCGTTGCGATGCCAGGGCCCCAGGGCGATCTCCGTAATGCCTGGTAGGTTCCCCAGTTACGATAATTGCGGACCTAAACAGGTCCGCAATTATCCTGCCGGCCCAGCCGCCGGCACGCTTTCGTCGCTTGGGCGCAGGGTGGCTGCGACGTAGCCTGGCCGCCAGCGGCATCCTCGCCGTCGCGCGGCGGCGACGCAGGCGCTCTTGAATTCCTGTTGTCGATTCCCATGCATCGGGGAGTCTGGCCCCGGTTCTTGGGGTTCCTTCCTCGCCCGTCCGCGTCGTCCT
>CAZDNN010000441.1:0-5541 GCA_964506385.1 uncultured Planctomycetota bacterium | reverse complement strand
CCTGCCACTCGAAGTCGCGCCGCCCTATCCGCTCGCCGTAGGGGCCGGTCTGGGGGACGTAGAGGGCCTCGAACTCCGCGTCGATGGGCACCTCGATCGTCGCGAGGCAGCGGCTGCACGTCATGCGCACCAGCGTCTGAGCCCTGCCCTGAGCCAAGACGTCTTCCTGCATGCGTGTGAGCTTCACCCGCACGCGGACCGGTTGGCTGAACTCGGCGGGCCCATCGCCCATGCCCAGCTCGTCGGGCGCCATCGTCGCCTCGAGGTGGGTTGCTCCGCTGGGCAGCGTGTGGACGGCGATCTTCACGGCGGCATCCGCCCTCGTCTGGCGTGGCTGTCTGCCTCGTTCGTCGTTGGGTTCGCGCCTTCGCACGATGGGATCGTAGCGGGTGTGCGCGCCGCTGTCAAGGCGGGGCGGCGCGCCGATTGACTCGCCGCGCCGGCGGGCGTATAATCCGCTCGCGCTGCAAGGAGACACGATGAGCAGAAGCTACTGCGAACTGGACGAGCTGGCGAGGGAGCGTGGCCAGGGGCATGTGTTCCGGTGGTACCGCAAGCTGAGCAAGGCCGCCCGAAGGCGGCTGCTGGCGCAGGTGGATGCCATCGACTTCGACGAGCTCGATGGCCTGATAGAGAAACACATCCGGCGCAAGAGCCGCGGCGCCCGCCTCGGCCGCCTCGTGCCGGCCGAGCCCGTGCCGCTGCCGACGACCCGCCAGGAGCGCGCGGCGCGCCGCCGCGCCATTCGGGCCGGCGAGGCGGCCATCCGCGAGGGCCATGTGGCCGCGCTCGTCGTGGCGGGAGGGCAGGGCACCCGCCTCGGCTACGACGCCCCGAAGGGCACCTTCCCTGCCAGTTGCATCACCGGCAAGTCGCTCTTCCAGCTTCACGCCGAGAAGATCCTCGCTGCACGCCGCCGCTACGACGCCCCCATCCCCTGGTACGTGATGACCAGCCACCTGAACACGGCGGCGACCCGCACCTTCTTCGCCGAGCACGACTGCTTCGGCCTGCCGCCCGAGGACGTGCTGTTCTTCGAGCAGGGCTGGATGCCGGTGGTCGATGGCGACGGAAAGATACTCATGGCGGCGAAGGACGCGATCGCCACGAGCCCCGACGGTCACGGCGGGACCCTCCGAGCCCTGCGGCGCTCGGGCATGCTCGACGACATGCGCAGGCGCGGCGTCCGCCACATCTCGTACTTCCAGGTGGACAACGTGCTGATCAAGCCCGTGGACCCTGCGTTCATCGGCTACCACGTTGAAGGGGGCTCGGAGTTCTCGAGCAAGGCGTTGCCCAAGCGGGACCCTGAGGAGGGGCTGGGCGTCTTCTGCCGGGACTCGCGGGGGCGGATGCGGGTCATCGAGTACAGCGACCTGCCAGATACCTATAAACATGCGCGGCGGCGGGACGGATCGCTGCGCTTCTCCGCGGGCAGCATCGCCATTCACATCCTCGACGTCGCCTTTGTGACCAGGATGACGCGGCGGCGCAGCGGGCTGCCGTTCCACCGCGCGGACAAGAAGGTGCCGTACGTCAATCGGCAGGGCCGGCCGGTGACGCCGACGGAAGAGAACGCCGTGAAGTTCGAGCAGTTCATCTTCGACGCCATTGCGAAGGCGCGGAACCCGCTGGTGCTGATGGTGGAGCGGAGCGAGGAGTTCGCGCCCATCAAGCGCGCCGACGCCGAGGATTCGCCTGCCACGGCCCGACGGGCGCAGGTCAACCTATTCGGCGCATGGCTCCAGCGGGCCGGCGTCAAGGTCCAGCGCGACTTCGACGGCAACGTGCTCGGGACCATCGAGATCAGCCCCCTCTACGCCCTGGACGCGGACGAACTCAAGCGGCGTCTGCCGAAGGGCACCAGCTTCGACGGCGGGCTCAGCCTCCAGGGCTGAGCCGCCATCGGCCAATGTCATCGACCCTTGGTGCGAAGGGAGTGTGATCGTGAACGGGAAGATGAGCCGCCGCGGCTTCGGGAAGGCCGCGGCCGCAGGCATCGTAGCGGCATCGGCCTCGCGGGTGCTCGGCGCCAACGAGCGGATCCGGCTCGGCTTCATCGGCGTCGGCAATCGCGGCGGCCAGCTCCAGGCCGCCTTCGCAAGGCACGGCGACTGCGAGGCGGTCGCTTTCTGCGACGTCTGGAAGCCTTATCTCGACCGCGCCGTCGCGCGCAACGGCGGGAGGGGCGACGTCACCGGTGACTTCCGGACCCTCATCGACCGCAATGACCTCGATGCACTCGTCATCGCCACCCCTGACCACTGGCACGCGATCCAGACCGTGGATGCGTGCGACGCAGGGAAGGACGTCTACGTCGAGAAGCCGCTGTCGATCACGATCCACGAGGGCCGCCGCATGGTGGCCGCCGCACGCCGCAACAAGCGGATCGTTCAGGTCGGGACCCACCGCCGCTCGTCGCCTCTCTACGCCGAGCTTGCGAAGCTGGTGCAGGACGGGACGATCGGGAAGGTCACCGTCTCCCGAGCCTACCGCCTCTCGAACATGTGGCCCACGGGCATCGGCCACGCCAAGCACACCGACCCGCCAGACGGCCTCGATTGGGATCTCTGGCTCGGCCCGCGGCCCGCGCGCCCGTATCAGGCCAACATCGCTCCCTACAAGTTCCGCTGGTGGCAGCTCTACTCGTCCCAGATGGCCAACTGGGGCGTGCACTACCTCGATGCTATCCGCTGGATCACCGCCGAGCTGGCCCCCGCGTCGCTCTCGGCCCACGGCGGGCGCTTCGCCGTGGACGACGACAGGACGATCCCCGACACGATGCAGGCCGTCTTCGAGTTCGCCAGTGGCCGTCTCGCGCTTCTCGGCCAGTATGAGGCGAGCGGCAACCCGGCGCTCCGGACCGGCGAGCTCGAACTGCGGGGCACCATCGGGACGGCGTACATCGGCGGCCGCCAGTTCGAGATAGTGCCAGAGCGTGGCGGCCAGTTCCAGGACCGCAAGCCCCGCATGGAGCCCATGACCCGCAAGGACGCCGGCGGCAACGCCGATCTCACGACCCTCCACGCCCGCAACTTCCTCGACTGCGTCCGCTCCCGCAAGACGCCGAACGCCGATGTCGAGGAGGGGCACCGCTCGACGACGATGAGCCTGCTCGCCAACATCGCGCTGGTCGCCAGGGCTCGCCTCGAGTGGGACGCCGAGGCGGAGCGCATTGCGAGCCCCAAGAGCGCCAACGACCTGCTGCACTACGACTACCGCAAGCCCTGGGTGCTGCGGTAGCGGCGGTCGGTGCCCGGCGTGGGTAGCGGAAGGAAGGCGGCAGGCGGGGCAGGGGAGGGCGAGGCTCCCGCCGAGCCGCGTCCCCTGACGGCGGGTGACATCCCCCGAAGAGCGACGACTTGGCCGTTCCGCTTGCCGCGGTGCAGCCGCGCGCGCTCAGCGCTCAGGTGCGCCGAGCTCGGCCAGGCGGTCACGGGCCCACCGCGCGACAGCCGTGTCTGGGAAGCAGGCGATGATGCGCTCGAGGGCGGCACGGGCGCCCGCGCGGTCGCCATCGGCGAGGCGCTGTCGGGCCAGCCGGGAAAGCAGGGTGGCGATGTCGCGGTCGAGCTCCGCGAGGGCCTGCTCGTGGCGCCCGAGGTAGTCGCGGAGCTGGCGGCTGAGGCGGAGGACACGGGCCAGCTCGACGACGATGGCGCGTCGCTGGTAGTCGGCACCGGCCGTGTGGAGCGCTCGCTCGAGGATCGTGATGGCCTCGCTGTATCGCTGCTCGCGGGTGAATGCCCTGGCGAGTTGGCGGAGGAGGTCGTAGTCCGTGGGGTGCTTCTCGCAGCCCTCGCGGAGGGCCTCGAGCTCCTTGTCGCGGGCGCCGATGGCGTTGTAGGCCTGGGCGAGGGTGCGGTAGGCATCGGGGGTGCCGCGCTGGGCCTCGACCATGCGGCGCCAGACGGCCTCCGCCTCGCGCTCGTCGCCGAGCATGAAGAGGCACTGGCCAAGCTCGCGGAGCAGCTCGACGTTCCCCTCGTCGTCGGCCACGAGCTGGCGGAAGAGGTCGCGGGCGGCGGCCCACTGGCGCTGGCGCATGTGGAGGCGTGCGAGGGAGGTGGCGACGCGGACGTCGGTGGACCCTGCCTCGCGGGCGCTCTGGTAGGCAGCGATGGCGCCGGGGGCGTCGCCGCGTCGGTAGAGCTCGTGGCCGAGCTGCTCCCAGGCCCAGCAGGCGCGGTCATCGTCGGCGGCGAGCGCCCGCAGCTCGGTCTCCGCGGCATCGGGGTCGAGGCGGCGGAGGCGGCTGAGCGCCTCGAGGCGCACGGTCTCGCTGGGGTCGCGGCGGAGCACCTGGCGGAGGACCTCGGCGGCATCGCTCCCGAGCTCGCCGACCACGCGCGCGAGGAGGGCGGAGCGCTGTGCCTGGGGAAGCGAGGTGTAGTGCTGCATGGCGTCGCGGAGGGCGTCGGAGACGCGGCCGGGCGGGCGCCAGCGCAGGTGGTCGAGGAGGAGTGCGGCGCGGTGGCGGACCTCGGCATCGTCGCTGTCTAGCGCCTTCTCGAGGGCGGGGACGGCCCGGGGGCCGCAGCTCAGGAGCTCGGCGGCGGCGGCCTCGCGGTCGGCCCAGTTCGCGGCACCGAGGCGCTCGACGAGCCGCTCGATGGCGTCGGGCCCCGGCGCGCGCACGAGGGCGAGCGCGAGGACGGCCTGGAGGACGTGCGAGGCCATGCCTCACTCCTCCCGCCGGTGCTTGGCGCGGAGCTTGCGGACGATGTCCTTGTAGCGGGGGTCGTCGCGGAGGTTGTCGAGGTCCTCGTCCTTCTCCATCCACTCGACGTCGTCGTAGCCGCACTCGACGGCCTGTTCCAGAGCCGCTATGGCCTCGTCGATCTTCTCCATCTCAGAGTAGGTGCAGGCGACGTTGTAGTGGGCCACCGAGTTCTTCGGCTCCAGTTCCAGTGCCTGACGGTATTGAGTGAGGGCCTTGTCGTACTCGCCGCGCTCGAGATACGAGTTGCCGATGTGGATGCGGACGGAGACGGTGTAGCGCTCGAGGCCCTGGAGCTGGACGCCGGCGTCGAGGAGTGCCTGGAGCCCTTCGTCGCCCAGGAGCACGAGGGCGCGGGCCGCGGCCTGGCGGACGGTCTGGCTGGGGTCGGCGGTGATGATCTGCTTGAGGGTGGGCACGGCGTCGGCGAGGCCGCCGAGGGCGAGGTCGCGGCAGATCGCCTCGCGCTCGGCGCGGGGCCGCTCGTCGAAGCGGTCCATGAGATCGCCGATCCCTGCCAGCAGCTTGGGAGAGAGGCGCCAGCGGATGCGGTGCAGCGCCACGGCGGCACGCCAGCGCACCTCGGGGTCCTGGTGCTTGAGGGCGGCGGTCAGCGCCTCCTTGGCCTCCTCGCCCATGGCGACCAGGGCCTCGAGGGCTTCGTCACGGGCCTTCGGCGAGTCGCTCCCGAGTTGGCGGACCAGGGCGGCTGGCTCGGCGGCGAGCGTGCATGCGGCCAGGAGGAGTGCGGCGAGGAGAGAGAGGGCGCGGGTCACGTAAGTGTCTGCCTCGGCTGCGGATGCGGCGCCACCAGGCGAGCC
>CAZDNN010000440.1:1418-5558 GCA_964506385.1 uncultured Planctomycetota bacterium | reverse complement strand
GGCCTTTTCCGCCATCCCCGCCCAGTCGCCCAGCTCGGAACGCCGCAGCGGCCCGCCGCCGTCAGTCACGAAGAACACGCAGCCTGCCTGGGCCAGCGCCAGGGCCCATGCGGCCGCCAGCAGCCATCGCCTCACGGTGGAGTCCTTTCCAGTGTCTCCCGCGCCCTCCCCATCCGCGGGAAGGCGTGTGCCCGGGAGAAGGCTATCCCTTGCCGATCTGTTCGAGGACGGGCTGGAGGGCCGCCTCCAGGCTCTCCTCATCGTCGCCGATGTCGATGCCGCTGAAGAGGTGCCAGGTCTCCTCGTGGGTGGCCGTCTCACCGGGCTCGAGCTCGTGCATGGGGCCGACGGTCTCGAGCTCCATGAAGGAGCCGGCGGTGTAGGTTTCGCAGTTGCAGCCCTCGTCGGGGTAGAGGAAGCCGTCGATGAAGTCGAACTGCTTGACGAAGAGCGTGCCGCTGCGGAAGTACGCGGCCCAGCCCTGCTTGTTCGCCACGCCGATCTTCTGCGGCTCCTCGACGCTCTCGTCGGTGCTCAGGCGGATGAACTTCGTGCCGATCTGGAACCGCGGGTCGCTGAGGTCGCTGTAGTGCCAGAGCACGATGGGCCGGGCGGGCAGGAGGTAGTCGTCGTGGCTGATGTAGGGCTCCTGGGGGATGATGGTCGTGCCGCCGCCGTTCATGATGGTCAGCGCCCAGGGCGCGAGCTGCACGGCCCACAGGTTCCTGTTCGTCAGCCTGTGCAGGACGGTGACCTCGGTTCCCTTGTCGCCGAGGCGGACGATCATCTCCTTGAGGATGCCGGTAGGCGCCTCGACGGGCTGGGTCAGATGGAGCGTCCTGCCCTCGCAGCGGGCCTCGATCGGCCCGTCGTCGGGCACGTAGGAGCGGGGGATGGATTCGGGCGCGTGCCAGAGGCGATGGCCGCCGTAGGGCTTCCAGTCGCCCAGCTCGGTCGAGACCACCGCGTCGGGGCACTCGCCGAGGATGTTCTCCTGCCCGGGGAAGCCGTAGCGGATGATCCGCGGCCCCACGCTGGTCGTGACGAGCAGCTCCACCGTGCCGTTGCACAGCTTGCAGCACTGGTAGCCGCTGTACTCGGTGCCGTCGCAAGCTCCCATGGCTGGTCTCCCGCGTCGATGGGTTCGGAAGCCCTCCTCGTCGCGTCCGATAGGTTACTCTGGCAGCGAAGCGGAGTCAAGGGGGGCCGCTGTGGCCGCGAGCCAGCGGGAGGGCGAGGCTCCCGCCGAGCCGCCCCCCGTGCAAGCCCGTCCGTGGTCGCGGCTCGGCGGGAGCCTCGCCCTCCCGACAGCGTCACGGGGTGCAGGCGACCCAGGCGCCGCCCTCGGCGGCACTGGCGGCCTCGGCTAGGATGGTGCGCATGGTGGGCAGATTGCGCCGGGCGCTGACCGACGGCTCGCGCCCAGTCTCGATGGCAATGAGGAAGTCGCCCATGGAGCCGGCGAAGGAGCTGGAGTACGTCGCCCCCGCCGCTTCGAGGCGACGCGGGCCGCCGCCCAGCTCCGCTGATTCCAGTGCCATGCGGCTGTCGAAGTCGAAGACGATGGAGCCGCCGTCGCCCTCGACGCGGCACTCGACGCCCCCGAGGGTGCTCCGCAGCAGCTCGGTGTGGAGCACGTGGCCGCTGAGGCCCTCGCCGAAGTCGTGGAGCACCATCAGCAGGTTGTCGCTCACGAAGTTCTGCCCCGCCATCCTGCCCGTGCGGGCGAGGACGCGGTGGGGGTCGCGGCCGGTCCAGTAGCGGAGCAGGTCGGCGAGATGGCTGTCCCACTGGATGGTCAGGAAGTTGTCGCAGACGGCGTAGAAGTGGTGGTCGGCGAGCGTGACGTCCTGGCGGCCGTAGATCTCGATGCTGGCGAAGTAGGGCTCGCCGATGAGGCCCCTGGCGACGATGTGGTGTGCGAGGAAGCACATGGCACGCCAGCGGTAGTTCTGGTGGACAGCGAAGGGGATGCCTGCCTGGTCGGCGATCGCGGCCATGCGCAGGCATTCATCGAGGTTCTCCGCCAGCGGCTTCTCGGTGATGATCGGCTTGCCGGCTTCCGCCGCGGCGGCGACCACCTCTTCGCGGATCGTCGGGTGGGTCAGCAGGTCCACGACCTCCACCGCCTCGTCGGCGATCAGCTTGCGGTAGTCCGTGTAGAGCCGCTCGACGCCGAACGTCTCCCGCGCGATCTCCCGCGCCTCGGGGTCGGGGTCCGCGACGGCGACGATGGGCCACCCCGCGCTGCGGTAGGCGGGCGCGTGGGCGCCCCGCGCGATGCGGCCGAAGCCGACCATCCCGATCCGCCAGTCCCCGCGCTCAGGCAGCGGGGTCGCCGCTGGCAGGCCCAGCTCCGCTGGGGCGATCGTCGCCACGCTCTCGTCCGCCATATCATCCTCCTTGCCGTCGTGGGTCAGGGGTTTATAATGAGACTGTGGCGTTTTCGCGCGTCCGGCGCAAGTCCGTTTCTCACCATCCAGAAGGCGCGCCGCCATGGCGGAGCCACCGCCCAGCGAGACAGACAACCGCGGAACAGGTCGCGGGGAGGCGAGGCGGCTGGCGGGATTCGAGATCCTCGGGCACATCGGCCGTGGCGGCATGGGGATCGTGCTCAAGGCGCGCCAGGTGTCCATGGACCGCGTGGTGGCGCTGAAGATCCTCCCGCGGCACTTGGCCGACGACCACGTCTTCGTGGAGCGCTTCTTCCGCGAGGCGCGCTCCGCCGCGCGCCTCCGACACCCCCACATCGTCCAGGCCTACGACGCAGGGGAGAGCGATGGCACGTGTTACTTCGCCATGGAGTTCGTGGACGGTGAGGGCCTGGGCGCCGTCCTCGCCCGCGAGGGTGCGCTCGACCCGCAGCAGGCGCTGGTGTACATGCGACAGGTCTGTAGCGCCCTGGCCGCAGCGCACAAGGCGGGCATCGTCCATCGCGACATCAAGCCAAGCAACATCTTGATCGACCGCGAGGGGCAGGTGCGCGTCGCCGATTTCGGCCTCGCGCACCACGTCGCGGAGGAGGCCGACGGGAGCCGCCGCCTCGGCACCCCCGGCTACGCAGCGCCCGAGCAGATCCGCGACGGCGAGGACGGGCCGCGCAGCGACCTCTACTCGCTGGGCGCCACCTTCTTCCGCGTCCTCGCCGGCCGCGCGCCCTTCCCGGGGAAGGACTCCCGCGAGATGCTCCGGCGTCAGGCGAGCGGGCCCGCCCCCTCCCTCGCCGAGGCCGCGCCGCACGTGGACCGCCGCCTCGCCCGCGTCATCGACCGCCTCCTTGCCGCCGACCCCGCCGACCGCTACCCCTCGGCCGAGGCCGTCCTCGACGAGCTCGAAACGCTCGGCGACGCGCGCCCCCATCTCACCGCGGCCCCGCGGCGCCTGCCCCGGCGCCGCAGCAGGGCGCCGGGCAGGAGCCTGCCTCCCACGGTCGCTGTCCTCGCCGTCATCGGCCTCCTGGCCGCAGGGGCCGTCGCCGTCCTGATCCAGCGCGGCGGCACGCGGTCATCATCCCAGCCCAGCCAGACGGCCCGGGCAGCGTTCGATGCCGCCGAGGCCTACCGCAAGGCCCACCCGGAGGACATCGAGGGCGCGCTCGCCCACTTCCGCGACATCCAGGCCCGCTTCCCCGGCACGCCCTGGGCCGAGAGCGCGGCGAGCGCGATCGAGCAGATCGAGCGCCAGCAGCGGGACGCCGCGGCACGGGCAGCGGCCCGCAAGCAGGCCGAGCAGGCGCTCGCCCAGCTCCGTCGCGAGTGCAACGCCTTCGCAAGCAGAGACAGCTTTGGCGACGCGCTGGCCCGCATCGAGGCTTTCAAGGACGCGCAGCCGGTCGCGGCTCGCGAGGCCACCGAGCTCGCCACACAGATGCTCGCCAAAGCCCGCGCCCGCTACAGTGCCCTGGCCCGCGACGCGGATGCGGCCATCCGCCGCAAGGAGTTCGCGCAGGCCCGCCAGGCCATCCGCCCCGCCCTCTTCTTTGGCGTCCCAGCCATCGCCGAGCAGGCGCGGGCGAAGATCGACGAGATCGGGGCACGCGAGAATCAGGCAGATCTGTGGGAGAAGTGGGACGCCATCAGGGCCCGCAGCGACGAGCTGGCCAAGCAAGGGAAGTGGGATGACGCCATCCAAGCGCTCGAC
>CAZDNN010000440.1:0-1408 GCA_964506385.1 uncultured Planctomycetota bacterium | reverse complement strand
GCCATGGCGTGCCTCGGGAGGGAGGACGAAGATCTCGACGCGGCGAAGGGCCTCCCCCTCGCGAAGATCGACGAGCGCATCGCCAGGCAGACCCGCGCGGTCCACGCCGCCCGAAGGAAGGCCATCGGCAAGCGGATCGCCGCCTACGAAGCGCAGGCCGACAAGATCTGGTCCCTCTTCCGCCAGCGGCAGTACGACGAGGCACGGACGCTCATCGACGAGGCCCGGCGCAACGCCGACTTCGAGCCCGCGGCCGACCGCATGGCCGCGGACGCCGAGGCGGCGCGCCTGCTCGCCCTCTTCTGGGCTCACGTCGAGGGCGGCGCCAGCGCGCTCATTGACCACCAGCTCGCCATCGACGGCCCCGTCGGCACCGTCCAGGGCATCAAGGACGGCGTGATCACCATCGTCGTCAACGGCGTGGAGTTCCAGCGCCACATGCATCGCCTCTCCACCGAGCAGGCTCTCGGCATTGCGAAGCTCGGCGACCAGCCGAACGACAAGCTCCTCGTCGCGGCGTTCCTGATGGCCGAAGGCAAGGACCTCACGCGGGCGCAACGCCTGCTCGCCGACGCGGGCAAGAGCCCAGGCGCCAAAGCCCTGCGGGCCCGCTTCGACCGGCTCGCCGAGCGGCTCGCGGTCATGCCCACGGGCCAGGGCGACGGCGCCTGGCAGCAACTCTTCGACGGTAAGACACTCAACGGCTGGCGCATCGTCCGCCACGTGCCTGAAGGCAGAGCGGGACGCGTCGGCGTCGGCCAGGGCGTCATCGGCCTGTGGGAAGACGGCCGCGCAGCGGGCGTCGCGTGGGGCGGCCCCTTCCCCACCCAGGGCTACGAGGTCGTGGTCGAGGCGCAGCGGGTGCGCGGCGACGGCCGCTTCTGCAACATCATCTTCCCCGCCTGGGGCGGCCACGGCATGCTCGCCGTCGGCGACCGCATCGTCGGCCTCGGCCTTGTCAACGGCAAGGGAGCCCACGAGAACCTCACCACCCGCAGGGCACGCTTCCGCAACGGACGGTGGTACACCATCCGACTGCGTGTGACGGCCGATCGCGTGCGGGCGTGGGTGGACGATGAGGTCGTGGACCTGCCCAAGGGCCGCGGGCGACTCACCCTGTCTCATGTCTTCACCCCGTTCCGTCCCTTCGGCCTCGCCTCCGAGCGCGCCCGTGCCGCCTTCCGCAGCGTGCGCCTGCGCCGCCTGCCCCCGTAGCCTCGCCGCCGGGTTGCGGAGGCGGCCTTGACAGGGCCGGAGCCTGGCGGCTAGAATCGCCGCAGCCTTGATGTGGAGTAGCTATTCAGCCGGCTGAAGTGCCGCCGGGCCGCCGCAGGCGATTGGCACGCTTTTTGGCACGTCCGAGAGGTGAGGGCGAGGCAGAAAGAAGGTCTCCGGCACCGCCTTTGCC
>CAZDNN010000439.1:0-5572 GCA_964506385.1 uncultured Planctomycetota bacterium | reverse complement strand
GGCTCAGCGGGAGCTTCGCCCTCCCGCACCGGGACTTTCCGCAACAGGAACTATCCTGCTTGGATCAGGCTCTCGTCCACTTGTGGTCCTGGGCGACCGAGTGGAAGAGGGGGCATCCGTCGGGGCCGATGGCCCATAGGCCGCGCCGCGCCACCCGCGCCTCCTGCTGCAAGCGGACGAATTGGTCCTTGTAGTCCTTGTCAAAGGCGAAGCCCGTGAGGGCGCGGGCGTAGCCCTGGGCAATGATGTGGGCGTTGGCGAGCAACGGCTTCCCGTGCTTGTTCTTGACCCAAAGGTAGACGAGCAGGCGGCCGTGGACGTCGCGGTGGCCCCTCTCTTCGTTCGCCTTGTCGTACTTGAGTCGGCACGCTCGGCCCTCGCAAAGCCGCTTGGCGAACTCCGCGGACTTCCTGCCCAGCGCGAGGATGGTCGCCTTGTCCCGCTTGGTCAGCGCGGCGTTGTTGTCGAGCTTGGCCGAAGGGTGCGCCTCGGGGGCATCCACCCCGATCAGCCGGACCGTGTACGCCTTCTTGTCAGCCTGAACGATGGCCGTGTCGCCATCAACGACCCTGGCGATCTTCCCCAGGCTCGGAAGGACGATCGTCGCTGCGCCGACGCGCAGGGCCACGAACAGGATCTGTGCGAACAGCGCCGGGGCGAAGGAACGCATGTAGCGCCTCCTTAGCACGCTCCCCATCACGCTTGAGTATACGAACGGCGAGGCCGGGCAGCAAGCCTAGCAGAGGCCCGTCGATGTTCCGTCCGGTTCTCTGTCCCTCTTGACAACCCGGCATCGCGGAGTACGATTGAAGCGGGGGAGCGACGAGGAGTGGTGCCGATGGGGCGCATCTTCGGGATCATCCAGGTGGACGGCAGGGAGTGCAGGACGCTGTTCGACTCGGGTGCCAGGAATACCTACATCGTAGCCGAGACGGTCGAGGGGCTGTTGCGCGCGTCTGCCTGTACCGCGGCCGGCAGGGCTCGGCGGGAAGGTGCGGCAGATTCAGGAAGGCTGCTATCTCGTCGGCACCCTGGAGGGCAAGGCGATCGAGGTGGACGCCTATGTGCTCGACGCGATCGGCGTGGACGACGACGGCCGGCCCATCGACATCCTGTTCGGCGCCCTGGCGATGCGGAAGTGGGGCATCCGCCTCCTCCCGGAGGGCGAGCGCCTCGACCTGAGCCGGTATCCCGAGGAGTTCACCGAGTTCGCCGGCTGAACGGCCCGCCACGCGCCCAATTCCCCGCGTAGCGCCAGCGTCCCGCTGGCATCCCGGATGCCGCCGAGACGGCGGCGTTACGGACGCTGCGGACCATGAGCACCGCCCGCGCCAGAGCAGTCCCGAACGGACGGCAAGACCGAGTCGGCGGCGCCGGGGAGGGGATCGGTGGAGTGGACGATCAGGTGGACGGTGGAGTGGGGGATGAGCGCGGGCTGGGGCCCCGAGGTGCCGGGCGTGCCCGGGGACGGATTCGGGGCCGAGATCGCTGTAAGTATCGGTGTGTCCGATGGTTGCGGCGGGATGGGGGCCGAACGAGCGGCGTTGTCGCGAATTGCGCTCTTTTTGGCGTGATCTGCGCTTCGGGTTTTCTAGACTTACGGCGATGGTTATCGGGCGTTGGGGTCGCCGGCGCGACGGGGCTCAATCGGTCGCGACGGCGGCGAGGAGCTCGAGCAGGCAGGCGACGATCTTCGGCTCGGCATCGGGTTCGAGGCAGGAGCTGCGGGCGCGCCAGGTGGTGTAGCCGCCGAGGGCGTGCTGGTCGGGCGGGGGGATGTAGCCCTCGCAGCCGTTGGCGAGGCTGATGTTGAAGGTCGGCTTGAGCGGGCTCTTGGCCTTGAGCTTGAGGCCGGTGGAGCCGTAGACCTCGCAGGGGATGCCGGTGATACCGAGCTCCCCGATGCGGATGGCCTGGAGCCGCAGCTCGCGGGTCGGTGGCATCCCGCCCAGGTGCACAGTCTCCCAGGCGTAGACGTCGGCCAGGGTCTTCGGCTTGCTGTCCTTGCAGTGTGCCTCGATGTATGCCTTGGCCTCGGCGACCTCCTTCTGCGTCGGCATCCGCACCTTGAGGGTCAGGAGCTGCTCCTCCATGGCCAGGGGCACCCAGTCGCGGTACTCGATGCGCTGATAGGCTCGATGCGCGGCGTCGGCCGTGTCCTCGCCGACGGTGAAGCGGTCGAACTTGCGGCGGGGGTTGTCGAAGTCGCAGCAGTTGGCGTCGCCGCTCGTGCCGTTCGACATCATCGCGACGAAGCCCGCCTTCGCCCCGATCTTCTCGGCGATCTTCTGGGCGAAGACGGCGAAGTAGTCGGCCGAGAGGGCAGGGGCGCCGGCGTAGTGGGTCGAGTAGTTGGCCAGCAGGGCGAGCGGCCGGCCGTCGGGGGTCTGGACTGAGAGCACGGAGACCGCGTCGTCCACGGGCCCCATGCGCTTGACAGCATTGGGATTCTGGTAGCCGGGATTCATCTGGCACTGGTCGTCGGTGTGGCCCGTGAACGGGCTTGTGCGGGCGGTGCCCGGCTTCATGAGATAGCGGCGGCAGAAGACGTTCTTGGGGTCTCTGTCTACGGCCCAGCCGATGCGGGCGGGCTGGAGCTGGCGGTGTGCCTGGGCGATGCCCTCGGCGATGCGGCCGGCAAGGAATTCGGCATACTCGGGCTCGTGGCCGCTGCCGAGGGCGGGGGAGACCGATGGCGCCGAGTGGCAGTGGGTGGCCGAGATGGTCATGCGCTCGATGGGGATGCCCGTTGCCTTGCTGGCGGTCGCCTTGGCCTTGTCGAGGAGCGCGCGGGGGATCAGGCAGCTATCGACGACGGCGATGGCGAGCTGGGTGCGGCCGTCGTCGAGGACGAGACATCGGGCGTGGAGCGGATCGACGACCTTGCCGGCCTTCCGCTCGGTCATCCCGCCGTTGACGATCACCGGCAGCTTGGTCGGTGTCACGTCAATGATGGCCACGCCGGCACGAAACAGCTTCTTCTGCGGCATCGCTCTCTCCTGGGGCATGCAGCCTGAGGCGAGCAGGGCGGCTGCGACGAGGGCCACTGCTCTTGTCATGTTGGAGCTCCCGACCAGTGTTTGAGCGTGCGGATGTGGTCGGCGCATTGGCGGCGCTCGACCGTGCAACCGCCTCCAGTATAGCGCGCGGCGATGCCGCGGACGAGCACGCTCTGCTGGAACCGCGGACCGGGGCGCGCGGGCTATGGCTCAGGGCGTTCCTCCTGTGGGGCGCCGAAGAGTTGGTCGAGCGCGGCGCGGGCCGCGGCGTGGCCGGGGTCCAGCTCGACGGCGCGGCGGAGATGGCGCTCGGCCTCGTCGGGCCTGCCTGCCCAGGCCGAGACGACGCCTGCGACGTAGTGTGTCTGCGCGTCGTCAGCGCCGGCCTCGAGCGCCGCGTCGATCTCGCGCTCGGCCTGCGCCAGCCACCGCTGCGACATGCATAGGTAGGCGAGCTCAGTGCGCACCCGCGGCTCGTCCGGCCGGCGGGCGCGCGCCGTGAGCAGTAGACATAGGGCTTCGCCGGTCTGCCCATGCCCAATGCCCCCACGAGCCTGAGCGATCGTCGCCGCGACAGCGCGGCCCGGCGGCGACCGGCGCGGCGGCAGCGGCCGCTCCGCCCGCATCCGCGCCCACTGGACGGCGCCGCCGACGGCCACGACGGCGACGACCGCGGACGCGGCGAGCATCCAGCGGCGTCCGCTCGTCCTCGGCTCGGCCTTCCGCGCCGGGCGGCCTGCGATCAGCAGGGGCGCGATGGCGGCCGTCGCGGGGCCGGTGATGGCCAGGGCGGCGGCGCCGACGAGGAGGTGCAGGACCGCTGAGGCGCCGGGCTCGCCGTTGAGCAGCTCCGCCGGCGACAGGCCGAGCGCGTGGGGCGCGAGCAGGACGGGAAGCTGTACGCCGACGAAGGCAAAGACCAGGGTCAGCACCATCGTGCCGACCACGTCGCGCGCGATGGTCAGCCCGGCGGCCCTGGCCTCGGCCCGTGGGATGTCCGGCCGCGCGGCATGGACCTGGGCGACGCCCGCCGCTACCGTCACCGCGGTGTCCATCGCCAGGCCGAAGAGCGCGACGAGCAGGCTCGCGGCCGCCAGCCCGCGGTAGTCGTAGTGCGCCCCCACCTCGCCCTCGACCCACTCGAGGAACCGCGCCGTCACCGACTCCGAGCCGCTGAACCCCAGCCACACGCTCGAGGCCAGCAGCAGCACCACCGCCACCGCCAGCCCCACGGCGCATCCCGCGAGCGCCGCCAGCGCCTTGCCGTCCACCGCACCCGATATCGCGAACACCCCTCCCAGCAGGACGAGGCAGAACAGGCCCGTCGTCGGCAGCGGCGGCCAGCCCCGCGCCAGCAGCGGCACCAGGGCGACAGCCATCATCGCCGCCCCCGCCGCCATGACGGCCAGCACCCGCAGCCCCACGCGGCCGCCCGCCACGACAAGGGTCGCCACCAGCACCAGCACGGCCACCAGCGCCCAGCGGTAGCGCAGCGGCGGCTTGATCAGCTTCGCGTCCGCCGTCCCCTCGCCGACAGACACGGTCACGAGCATGCCCTCGCGCAGGACGAGGTTGCCCGCGGGATTCGGTCCCAGGAGCACGCGGGATGCCAGCAGCTTTCCCTTCCTCGGCCCGAAGAGCGGCTGGACGACGGCGACCTGCGAGCGGAAGTAGGCGCGGGAATGCGGATCGGTCGAGCGCGCCGTCGTGTCGAGGATGGGCTCGTCGAAGGCCACGACGCGGGCGACCGTCTCGTCCCTGTCGCCGGCACGCTGCCAGCTCCGCAGCGCCCATTCGTCCGCGAGGCCCGCCAGCACGACGCAGAGGGCGATGGCGAGGACGGGACGCACGGCGGCCTGGAGCCTCATATCGCTCATGCCGCCTCCCTCCGCCGCCGGTAGAGCAGCGCGGCGGCACCCGCCGCGGCAGGCACGCAGGCGGCCATGCCCAGCCCCGCGGCAGCGACCCGCGCCAGCTCGGCCGCCAGCTCCTCGTAGTTCGCCAGCAGCAGCCACCGGTCCGCCCAGCCCGTCTGCCCGATGGAGACGAAGAACATCAATTTGCCGCCGACGAACACCAGCGCCAGGGTGAAGACCATCACGCCCAGAACGTCGCGGCCCGCCGCCAGCCCGGGGCCGAAGAGCGCCCAGCCGCGGGCATCGGGCGCCGCACGATGGACCTCGGCCACCGTCGAGGCCACCGCCATGGACACGTCCATCACCGCGCCCAGGCCAGCCAGCAGCATCCCCCCCACCAGCAGGCTCCCGAAGTCCACCCGCGCCAGGCCCGGCGCGAACCAGAGCCGGTTGTCCATGTGCTCGTAGGGCCCGAACTCCATTTCGAGGCCCGTGAGCTGCATGGCGTGGACGAACGCGAGCGAGAGCAGGGCGCCGGCGACGACGCCGCAGAGGGTGCCGCCGATGGCCGCCAGCGACTTGCGGTTCCACCCGCCGATGGCCAGCAGCGTCGGCGCCGCGATGGCTGCGGCGAGCGGCACGCACAGCGCCGCCCCTCGCGCACCGCCCCGCACCGCGGGCACCAGCACGCCGGCCAGCAGCGCCACCGCCCAGGCG
>CAZDNN010000438.1:0-5583 GCA_964506385.1 uncultured Planctomycetota bacterium | reverse complement strand
GATCGGCCCGAAGACCCGCACGCAGTCCGAATGGACTTCTGCCACGGGCTGCTAGTACTATAGGGGGATTGAGATGGCCGAAGCGCATGGCCTCCCGTGCCTGCTCGACTACGACACCAGTGCCGTCGTCCGCGATCCGCTGGGGGAGGGAGATGGCTGGTGGGCGGGCGCTCCGGGCGCGTTCTACGATCCCGAGGACGACGCCTTCTACCTGACCTACCGCTACCGCCGTCCCCGCGGGGTCGAGCCGGACCGCGGCTTCGAGAATCGCCTGGCACGCAGCGAGGACGGCGTCGAGTTCGAGGACCTCGCCACCCTGAGCAAGGAGCAGCTCGGCACGACCAGCATCGAGCGCTGCGCCGTCCAGCGCTCCGACGAGGGGACGTGGCTGTGGTACATCAGCTACGTGGACCCCGCGGACCAGCGGTGGCGGATCGACCTGCTCGAGGCCGACATCCCCAGCGCCTTCGACCCCGCGCGCCGCGTCCCGCTGTTCACCGCGCCGCCCCTTGGCCTCGAGGGGGTCAAGGACCCGTGGGTGCTGCGCGTCGGCCCAGTGTGGTACATGCTCATCAGTTGCGCCACGCCGCCCGTCCAGGAGGCGTCGGACGCCGAGATGCACGGGACGTCGGACGTCTACAACACGGGCCTGATCAAGAGCGCGAGCGCGCTGGCCACGAGCCTCGACGGCCGCGCCTGGCAGTGGCAGGGCCTCATCATGGCGCCCAGCCGCGAGAGGGCGTGGGACAGCTATGCGACCCGCCTCGGCTGCGTCGTGCCCCATCCTGGGGGGTGGCTCGGCTTCTACGACGGCTCGGCCGACGTCGGGGGCAACTACGAGGAGCGGACCGGCCTCGCCCTCAGCGGCGACCTGTTCACCTGGCACAGCCTCAGCGCCGACGGCCCGGCGCTCGTCAGCCCCCACGCCTCGGGCAGCCTGCGCTACGCCGACAGCGTGACCGACGGCACCGACCGCTTCTTCTACTTCGAGGCCGCGCGGCCCGACGGCAGCCACGAGCTGCGGGTCTCGTGGGTCAGCGAGCTCGGCGACCTGCTCGGCGACACCGAATGAGCGCCGGCGCCCGCGCCGCCATGTTGACGTTTCGCAACATTGCACAGCGCCCGCTCAGATTATCAGCGTAAGTCATTGCGAGATCGAGTCATGCGTCGCCGGGCTCTATGTTGATAGATCGCAACGCCGATCCGCCGCGCTCGCCCTATCCCCTTGCGAATCATGCACTTAGCATGTTGACGTTCGGCAACATGCGGCCAGGGACGCGCCGCGGCCGCACGGCGGCGTCCGGGGGGCAGGTCGCGCCGTAAGCCGTTCCCGAATAACCACCTCTGTCGCTGGCGGCCCATGGGCCGTCTCGAGCTGAGCCCACGCCAACGGCGGCGGCGGCCCGCCGCCCGCCCGGCTCTGGGGGCGCAGACCCATGCCGCAAGCATTGGAGGGCGCGGGATTTGCGTCGATCGCAAAGTGTCGTGGCACGGGGGATGGCTGGCACGCCATTTGCTGGCTGGGAAAAATGGCGTGCGCACTGATCGACTCGCGAGCAGGGGAATCTCGCATGAACCCGACCAGAATGACCAGGGTGATCCTGACCGCGGCCTGTCTGGTGGCGGCCATCGCGCTGCTGACCGTGGGCGCCGAGGCGGTCGAAGTCAGATGGACCGCAGGAGGCGGCAATTTCTCGTGGAAGGACGGCTGGAACTGGCATACCGGCTCCGCCCCGGTTGCCGGGGACAAGATTGTCTTCGACGACAACTATACCCCCGGTGGCAACTGCGGCATCGACATGGCGGGCGCGACCCTCAATCTGGGCTCGGCCAGCATGGGCCACGGCTACGGCGGCCGCAACTGGAGCTACTACGACAGCGCCACATTGACTCCCAACAGCAATCCCTTGGCCAACCCGACCGACTTCAACCTGGGCGGCTACGCCTCGCTCGAGGCAGCGGCGGCGGCCTCGGGGCAGAAACTGACCGTGCAGGCGATGGACTGGAGCAAGACGGGCACCCCTCGCTTCTTCATCCCGGTTGAGATCACCGGCAACTTCAAGAATCCCGAGAACGGCCTTCTGGAGTTCTACGGCCCAGCCACGGTCAACGTGGACGATGTGCCCAGGAACACTGGATGGACGGCGGATCTGCACTACAGGAACTCCGCGACGATCACCACGAAGAACGTTGCCGCCCGGGGCGATGGCAATGACGAAGAGACCTGGTTCCACGGCGCCACCAACATCGGCACGCTCAACCAGGCCGGCGGCAAGGTCTACTTCGAGTCGACAGCCACGGCGAACATCGGCACGTTGAACCTCTCGGGCAGCGGCCAGTTCATCACGCAGATCGTCCCGACGATCGCGACCACGAACTGGACCGGCGGCACGTGGGTGGCCGCCGCGGACGGCGCCCTGCCGTCCGCCGCACCGTTCTCCATCCCCGCCGGTGGCGTCCTGAGGCTGGACGTCGCACAGACCGCGCAGCCCATGATCACCGTCGGCAACTGGGGCACTCTCGCCGGCAACATGACGAACTCGGACTACGGCGGCGCCGGCCAGAACGTCACCTTCCTCAACGGCGGCATCCACGCGCCCAACCCCGAGGCCCCGACCCCACTGGCGAAGGGCGACCTGGCCGCCGGCGTGGGCGTCTGGCGGGGCGTGACCAGCTACGCGGGCAACCACTTCGCCGGCGACGACGGCGCCGACCCCTACGTAGGCTTCGCCTTCGACAGACGCACCTACTCGCCCACAGGCGAGGTGCAGGGCACATACACGGCCAACCCGGGAAGCGGCGACCTGGCGGTGCGGGTCGCCAATGCAGCCAATCTCCACTACATCGGGCCATACTGGATCGGCGACGGCACCAGCACCACGGCAAACTTCGAGATGAAGGACGCCAACTCCTACATCGGCCTCCGCCGCCACTTCAACGAGGGCAGCAACGACCCCAACCGCATCCTCACATTCAACCTCACCCGCGCACCCGGCGCCGAATACAGGAACATCCTCACGACCACCCAACAGACCGGCGTCTACCCCGATCAGACCCTCAACATCACCGGCGGCGCCATCGGCGACCTCAATGCCATGAAGAGCCGATTCGAGGGTAGCCTCACCTTGACAGACGGCACATGGGCGATGGGCAACGACTTCACCGCAGCCGATACCGGCACCCTTACGCTGGCCGGCAGAACCGTCATGCAGTTGCCCACCGCCGACAAGGCCAACAATGACTTCATCGAGGCATTGGGGAGCCGGTTCAGCTACTCCGGCCTCCCCATGGTCACGTTCGCGGACAAGAACGGCGGCCCCTTTATCTACCAGTTCGACCTGGACCAAACCGCCTCGGGAACCACGCCCGAACTTGCCAAGTTCCTCGCCAGTGTCGATTACGGCAGCAACCACTACCACGACGTGGACATTGGCGGCGACGGCCTCCTGATAGGCGACGGAAAGTTCCTCTGCGACGCCGGCACGACCAACGCCACTGACTCGTACGTGGCACACAACACGACCGGCACGATGCCGAAGATCCTGCCTGGCCAGCCCGGCGCCATCACCATGGGCTTCGCCGCCATCGTCAAGAACCTCGCCATCGGCCTCGAAGTCGACGCCCCCGACGCCATCGTCCAGATCGGCACCACCGACCCCAACCGCCTGATCACCCCGGGAGGCGCAGGCTTCACCCCCGCCGGCATCCCGACCAAGAAAGTGACCTTCCAACAGAACGTCGCCGCCAACGGAGTGGCCGTCGAGTCGGGCACCGGGCAGTTCAACCAGGACCTCAACATCAACACCCTTAGCGTCCGGAGCGGCGCCACCCTCGTCATGGCTGGCGGCAAGACCGCGACGGTCAACCAGAAGCTCAGCGGCACGGGCATCTGGACTGGCGGCAACGGCGTCCTCCTCGCCCCCGGCGCGACGGTGGCCCCGGGCTACAGCGTTGGCGAGCTTAACCAGGGCGGCGAGCTCCTTCAGTTCTCCGACTCGATCGTCTACGAGTGGGAGCTGGCCGACGCGACGGGCGGCCCGGGCATCGGCTGGGACATGTTGTGGGGCGACCCGCTGCGATTCGTCGGCGATCCCAGTCAGGGCATGATCATCGAGATCCTCGACGCGGGCCTCACGGGCGAGCTCGACGGCAGCGAGATCTTTGCCATCGCCGCCGGCAGCTTCGAAATCCCGCCAGAGCTACTGGCCCAAGTCGATTGCAGGACCACTGTCCCTGGCTGGGACGCGGGGGGCTGCCAGGTCTTCCCTGTGCTGGACGACCCCGACTTCAACGGCGAGGACGTGCTCTACCTGACCGGCCTCGTCGTCAGGGAGGGTCCCGGCCCTGACATCATACCCGAGCCGGCGACCCTGTCGCTGCTCGGCCTCGGCGCCCTGGCGCTGCTGCGGCGCCGCCGTCGGCGCTGAGATTGCGTGTGACCCGACGGAGGCGGTCTGAGCCGTAGGCCCAGGCAGCTTGCGCTTGTAGAGTTGCGAGAGCAGTCATCCTGCAAGGGGGATCGAGATGAGAGCGACAGGGGCAATCGTGATGTTGGCTGCTGTGTTGGCCATCTGCGGCGGAACCGCGGCCGGGGCGGTCAGCGTTTACTGGAAGGACGGGGTGGCAGGTGACTGGTCGACTCCCACCAACTGGGAGGGCAACGCACTGCCCGTCGCTGGCGAGTGGCCGAGGATCAACGACGGCGGCTCGGTCCAGATTACCTCCGACGTGAACCTCCCTGGCTCGAACATATGGACCCAAAACACAGATTGGAGCATCCTCCAGACCGCGGGGATCGTGGACGCGAGGTCTCTGTACCTCTCCAACCCCAAGGCGGGGCCGAACGGCATCTACAGGCTCGAGGGCGGCGAGCTCAATCTGACCTATTGGATGAACCTGGCCTGGAACAACACGAGCAACGCCGTAGGCCACTTCGTGCAGGCCGGCGGGTCCGTCAGTGTCCCCAACGTAGGGATGTGCATCAAGAGTTCCACCCAAGAGGCCTATTACGATCTCGAGGACGGCACGTTCACGGCCGGGAACCTCTATGTCGGTCGGAGCGGCGCCAACCAGACGGCCGTCTTCACACAGACTGACGGGATGGCCTTCCTCAGCGGCGGCATCACGCTGGGCGCAGTGGCCGGCACCACAGGCCAGTCGATCTACAACCTCGACGGCGGCGAGCTCACGATCGCGGGTGGCACGCCGTTCTCCTTCACTCAGCCCGGCGCGCCCGCCTACTTCGACTTCGACGGCGGGGTGCTGAACCTGCTGGGCGACTGGGACTTCGCGAAGCTGACGGCGATCGCGGACTCCGACTTCCGCGTCGCCGGCGTCGCGGCGACGGCAGGCGACCTGGCCTTCACACCGGTCGTCATCGGCGACAGGGACTTCACTGCCATCAGCGCTGTGGACGACATCATCCCCGAGCCGGCCACGCTCTCGCTGCTCGGCCTCGGCGCCCTGGCGCTGCTGCGGCGCCGCCGTCGGCGCTGACGCCATACGAGCTATCGTCTGAGACTGGATCGCAGGCCCCCTCACGTGAGGCGTGGGGGGGCCTTGCCGTTGGCAACGCGCCGGCCG
>CAZDNN010000437.1:0-5598 GCA_964506385.1 uncultured Planctomycetota bacterium | reverse complement strand
GGATTCCCGTTCGGGCCATCCTCCTCGGTGCGGAGGCCGGGGATCGTCTTCATCACCTGTAGGCAGCGCTTTGCCGTCGCGAGGCGCTGGGTGTGCTCGAAGGGCTCGTCGATGGGCTGGAAGACGATCGGCGGCCACTTCGAGGCCCCCGCCTTCGCCAGGATGGCCTCGAGCACGCCCTTGTAGGCGGCGGCGAAGGCATCGGTCCCCAGGGCGCCCTGCTTGCGGCACCAGCGCACCACGTCGCTGCCCATCAGCCAGACCACAGGCTCCGGGAAGCCCGCCTTGATGCAGGCGCGCATCGCTCGCTCCAGGGCCGACTTGCCGTCGAAGCGGACGCGGACCTTCCCGCCGTCCATCTCCATCTCCGCTCCGAGCGGACAGCACAGGCCGACCGTCGTCATCCCGTGCCGCCGCATGTCGGCGAAGACGTAGTCCACGAACGCATCGTCCTCGTGCAGCCGGCCGTACATCCCGAGCGCGATGCCACGGACCTCGGGCAGGGCGAACGGATAGACCCGCATCGTGATGGGGAACGCCCAGGCGGCCTTCGCCGTCGTCAGCGAGACCTGCCCCGCATAGTCGCCCGCGGGGGCGTCCCTCGGCACGGAGACGGTGATCCAGAGCTGGCGCGTCGTGTCCCTGGCAACGGACGTCCTGGTGGTCTCCGCGACATAGACGGGCTTGAGCATCTTCGCATCGGCGTGGCGCCCCCACCGCGACTGGCCCTGTCGGACGAGGCACTCGACGGGCTGGACCCGCACATTCTGGGCGGGGATGAGGCCGCCCTTCGGGCCGCGCAGGGCGCTGGCCGACAGCGTCATCTCCGCGATGGGCTCGATGGCGCGGACGCACATGGTCGCCGCCTCGTCCTCGCCGGGGAAGCCCGTGAGCCGCAGCTCGGAGAGGCGCTCGCCCGGCCGCGGCATCGAGGCGGGGTAGACGGTCTCCAGGATGTTGCGGACGAAGGGCAGGTAGCCGCGCCGGCGGTCTTCGGCCGTCAGTGGGGGGAGGGGGGAGGCATCGGCGTATCGGGCGGGCGGGACCTCCTTCAGCGTCGTGGGCTCGAAGGCCACGTCGTCGAACCAGGCCGTGCCCGTGCCAGAATACTCGAAGTTGACCCAGAGCCGGATGCGGATCGACCGCGCGCCCTTGTGGGGCTCGAAGAAGGCGGCGTACCGTGTCCAGTCGTGGTCTCTGTCCGCCACCAGGAGCGTGTAGTCGGCCCCGAGCCACTTGCCCCTGTCGCCGAGCGACACGGCGATCATCCTCGCCGTCGTTCCCTTCAGCCCTCGCGTCCTGATCCAGGCGCTGGCGCGGTAGACCGCGACGGCAGGGTCGGCGGGGATCTGGGTCATGTAGCTCAGGACCCCGTCGTCCACGGGGCGGCGGACGCCAATGCGCACGCTGCGGGCGCCGGTGTGGGCGATGTCGGCATCTACGGCGAAGTCGGGCCGCTGCTTCGTCACGCCGCGCTGGCGGTCGTTGCTGTGGGTGTTCTGCCAGGAGAGGCTCCAGCCGCTCGGCATGCCCTGGGCCTCGACGTGCTCGAAGCCGCCGTTGGCCAGGAGATTGGCCGTCGCGGCGTCGGCCGGGGCAGCGGGCCACGCGGACACGGCGGCGACGGCGAGCAGCATGGCGAGCCTCATGGCGGTGTCTCCTCGACACGGCGTTGCCGGACGACACTCACTATAGGGAGGCCCGTAGCCCCCCGCAAGGGGATCCGCGGCGAAGGAGTAGCCGATTCGTGAGTTTTTGTCCGATTTGGGCTTGACCGTGGCGCGCGCCCGTGTATACTGTGGTACCGAGCCACGTTCCCCGGTCCCCCCCGTGGACGGGCGAAAGCGAGACGCTCGTGATGTAACACAGGCCCATCGGGCCTGTTCCCGTTCCCCCCGACCACTCCTGCATGCGACGCATCCTGGAGACGGCTCGCCGTACGGGCCGTCTTTGGGCTTCTTGTGTTCTGGGACAAAGGCGGTTTGCTGTGGGCAAGTTACTGGCTGCGGCGCGCGAGCCGGAGCCATCCCTCACCCCGATCTACAGCCTGGACGATCTCCCTCCAGAGGAACGCGACGAGCTCGAGCGGATCGCCGGCCGCGGCCATCCCTTGCGGGCCGTCGTCGATTCCGATCTGCTGTCTACCGGCCGCTACGGCCGGAGCCGTCTGCTCATCTGCGACGACGAGCTGGTGGTGGCCGAGGGGGGGCGCGCGGAGAAGCGCGTGGCCATCGGCTGGGTCGCGTCGGCCCACTGCCGCGACTTCGTCGGCAACGGCGTGCTCGAGGTCCGGACCAAGAAGGGCCGGCGCATCGAGCTCATCCGCTACTCGCGGACCATGTCCGACTCCTTCCAGGAGATCGTCGAGCGGATAAACAGCTCCCTCGACGTGGATGAGGCGGAACTCCAGGCCCAGGAGGAGGAGGTCGCCCGGACCTCCGGCCCCCGCGAGGAGACCACCTACCGCTGCCCGAACTGCGGGCACCCCCTGAAGTTCGCCACCGATGTCTGCCCGAAGTGCACGAGCAAGCGCCAGGTCATGGTGCGGCTGCTGCGGCTGATGAAGGACTACCGCGGCCTGGCGCTCACGTGTCTGGCGCTGGCCCTCCTCGCCACGGCGGCGCAGCTCGGTCCGGGCTACCTGGTCAAGCAGCTCATCGACAAGTCGCTCAATCCTCCCGAGCACCTGCCGATCCCGTCGATGGCGAGCCGCCGGGCGTGGCTGCTCGCGATTGTCGTCATCTTCCTCGCCCTGCGCGCGATCAACGCCGTGACGGGGCACTTCCGCATCAAGCTGATGGGCGCGCTGGGCGAGAAGGTCGTCCAGGGGCTCCAGCGGCAGCTCTACCGCACGCTCCAGCGCCTGAGCCTGAGCTACTATGAGCGCGAGCATACGGGCCGCATCATGTCGAGGGTGCTCACGGACACCCGGGCGGTGCAGGGCTTCGTGGTCAACGGCTTCCAGCAGATCGTGCTGCACGTGCTGAAGATCGCGGGGATCTCGGTCGTGCTGTTCACGATGAACTGGAAGCTGGCGGCAATCGCGCTGTGCCCGATCCCGATCGTGGTGCTGGTGGGGAGGAACTTCGCGGGCCGCTTCCGCCGGCTCTACCGCATCGCGCGGCGCCGCATGGCCACGCTGACCGCGACGGTGGCCGAGCGGATCTCGGGGGTGCGGGTCGTCAAGTCGTTCGCGCAGGAGGACCGCGAGATCGGCAGCTTCGAGTCGCGGCTCTTCGACTGCTTCCAGGCCCGCATGGCCGCCGTGAGGACACAGGCGAAGTTCGGCCCAGTCGTCGGCTTCATGATGGGCGTCGGCGTGCTCTCCGTCTGGTTCGTCGGCGGCCGTCAACTGCTCAGCATCGGCCCCGACGGCGCGACCGTGCTCACCCTCGGCACCCTGATGCTGTTCGTCAACTACATGAACCAGTTCTACCACCCCGTCCAGCAGCTCCTCAACCTCACCCAGTCGTTCCAGCACACGGCGACGGCGGCCGAGCGCGTCTTCAGCATCATGGACATGCCCTCCGAGGTCGGCGACCACGACAAGGCTATCGACCTCGACGCCGTGGAGGGCCGCATCGAGCTGCGCGCCGTGACCTTCGCCTACAGCGAGGGCGAGCGGGTGCTCAAGGAGATCAACCTGACCGTCGAGCCGGGCGAGATGATCGGCCTCGTCGGCGAGACCGGCTCCGGCAAGAGCACACTGGTCAGCCTGGTCTGCCGCTTCTACGACCCAGAGAAGGGCTGCATCACCCTCGACGGCACCGACCTGCGCGACATCAAGGTCCGCAGCCTGCGCTCCAACATCGGCATGGTCCTCCAGGACACCTTCCTGTTCGCCGGCTCGGTCAAGGAGAACATCGCGTACGGCCGGCCCGAGGCGACGATGGAGGAGATCATCCGCGCCGCCAAGGCCGCCAACGCCCACGACTTCATAATGAACCTCCCCGACGGCTACGACGCCGAGGTCGGCGAGCGCGGCGTCATGCTCAGCGGCGGCGAGAAGCAGCGCATCTCCATAGCCCGCGCCATCCTCAAAGACCCCGCCATCCTCATCCTCGACGAGGCCACCTCCGCCGTGGACACCGCGACCGAGGCCTCGATCCAGGAGGCCATGGACCGCCTGGTCCACGGCCGCACGACCATCGCCATCGCCCATCGCCTCTCGACCCTCCGCAATGCCGACCGCCTGGTCGTCCTCGAGCGCGGCGAGATCATCGAGATGGGCACACACGTCGAGCTCATGGCCGCCGACGGCACCTACGCCAACCTCGTCCGCATCCAGGCCAGCTTCGCACAGGACGCGGCCGTCGCCGTGTAACGGCCAGGGGAGAGCACCGCGATGGACAGCCAGGACGAGTTCCTCCTCCAGCCCTCCGACGTGCGCTTCGGCCGCAGCGGCGACGGACAGATCATCATGCGCCGAAGCGGCGCCTTCATCGTCGTCGGCACCCTCATGGCCGCCTCACCCATCACCGACCCCCGCCACATGGTCTCCGTCCGCAACGAGCACGGCGAGGAGGTCGGCATCCTGAGCGACGTGGACGCCCTCGACGAGATCTCGCGGCAGATCGTCGTCGAGGAGCTCGAGCGCACATACTTCATGCCCCGGATCACCGACGTATACGACATCCACGACGACCTCGGGGTGGTGAGTTGGGAGGTGGCCACCGACAAAGGCGACCGCAGCTTCCACGTCCGCAACATCCGCCAGAACGTCCGCAAGATGGGCCGCCGCCGCCTCGTCATCAGGGACGTCGATGGCAACCGCTACGAGATCCGCGACTGGGCCCGCCTCCCCGCCCCCGCCGAAAAGCTCCTCGAGCCCTACCTCTGAGCGGCGCAGCGACTATGGCCCCGGATAGCGGCAGACCGGCTTATCTCTTCCATCGCCCTCGTCCTCGTCGTCGTCCTCGTCCTCGGATTCTCTTCCCTCGTTCCCAAGCTCCTGCGTGGGAACCCACGATCTGCGAGGCTCCAGCCTCGCGGCCACCCCGAAGCAGGAGCTTCGGACATCCCTGGTCCCCAAGCTCCCGCTTGGGAACCAGAGAAGGCATGAGAGCACGGCTGCAAGGGCGCTTCGCATTGACGCCAGAGGTGACCGGAAGCCGAATCGACGACGAGGACGACGACGACGACGAGAACGATGAAGAGGGATTGCCGCTTTCGGGAGTCATGCTCCGGCGCAGCCGCTTGATTGACGGCCAGTGCGCTATGGCGCATGATGCACCCGGGCGCGGTCACAAGGATCCCAGGCGATCGGCCATGAGCTCAACGTCACCAGTGCCTCCGTACGTGCTCTGCGTCAGCAACGACGGCTATGAGGCGTCGCTTGCCGTCAGGCGAGTGTACCAGACCCTCGTCGACCCCGAGGCGGCAAAGCACGGGCTCATTCGCGTCATCGACGAGTCCGGGGAGGACTGCCTCTTCCCGAAGGACCCCTTCGCGGCGATCACCATTCCCAAAGCCGTGAGCCGCGCAGCCGGCCACGGGCTGCTAGCCCCCGCCCACTGATGGCGGCGCCCCCGCGCCTTCCGTCCCATAGGTCCTATAGGTCCTATAGGTCCTATAGGTCATATAAAGGAACGTGGTCGC
>CAZDNN010000436.1:0-5599 GCA_964506385.1 uncultured Planctomycetota bacterium | reverse complement strand
GTCAAGGCACTCTTCGCCAAGACCAAGGTCCGGCTCGTCGGCCTCGGCTCCGCCTGCGAATACCACTCGCCTAACCCAGACGTGGTGAAGAGGAACATCGAGCAGACCCGGGCCTTCGTCGATCTCGCCGCCGACCTGGGCGCCTGGGGCGTCAAGGTCCGGCCCAACGGCCTGCCCAAGGAGGTGCCCGAGGACAAGACCCTCCGCCAGATCGCCGGCGCCCTCCGCGAGTGCGGCGACTACGCCAAAGGCAAGGGCATCGTGCTCTTCACCGAGTGCCACGGCCGCGGCACCTCCGACCCGCCGCGGATGGCCAAGATCATGGAATACTGCGGCCACCCCAGCGTCTGCCTCTGCTGGAACTGCAACGGCGTGGACATCGACCGCAAGACAGGCTCGATCAAGGCCAACTTCGACCTGTGCAAGCCCTGGATCCAGCACGTCCACATCCACGACCTCTACGCCGGCTACCCCTGGCGCGAGCTCTTCGACCTGCTCAAGGAGATGAAGTTCAGCCGCTACACCATGATCGAGATGGGCGCGACGAGCGACCCCGTCCGCGTCCTCCGCTACTACCGCGCCCTGTGGGAGACGATGGCGCTCTGACAAACCTGGAGGCATTATGCACGCCACGCGACTCGTCCTCGTCCTCGCCGTCGTGCTCGTCGCCGATGCGCGGCGGACTCAGGCAGGCGCCCCGCGCCGCTTCGTCGTGGCGCAGGATGGGAGCGGCGACTTCAATGGCAAGGACGAGAAGCCCGTCGTCGAGGCACTCGCGTCGGCGGGCAAGGCCGGCGGCACCATCGTCATCCAGCCGGGCACATACCTCATCCGCAGCGTCATCCGTCTCAGGAGCAACGTCGTCATCGAGGGCACGCCAGAGACCATCCTGCGCCTCCCCTCCCCCACCCTGACCACGGGCGCGGCGGAGAAGGGCGGGCGGCTCCTCGCGGTCGGGAGCGCCGCCGAGATGGCGGCGGGCACGACCGTCGAGGTCTGCCCGCCAGGGAGCAAGACGCACTTCCCCAAGGATGGCGAGCAGCCGCTCCGCGTGAAGGTCGCGGCCGTCGAGGGCAGCACGCTCCGCCTCGCCGAGCCGCTGCCCCGCGCCGTGCCCGCGAAGAGCCGGGTGGGCTACGCCAACAACGTCTTCTTCGTCGGCGGCTCCGAGAAGAACATCGTCCTCAGGAACCTCATCCTCGACGGCGGGCGAGCCAAAGGCGTGGCGATGCCAGGACACACCCACCGTTGCGCCCTGCTCGCCCACGGCATCTGGGGATACAAGGAAGGCCCCACGGCCCCGCCCATCGAGAACCTCCAGGTGCTCGACTGCGCGATCCGCCACTGCTACGGCCGCGCCGTCGCGATGTACTCCGTCGTCCGAGCCAGGATCGAGGGCTGCCGCATCGAGGATATCGCCGACGAGGCGATCGACTTCGACCACTTCTGCACCCACGGCGTCGCCGCGAGGAACACGGTCAGCGACAGCGTCACTGGCGTGACCATCAACGACGGCTCCTACTGCATCGTCGAGCACAACCGCTTCACCCGCTGCGGCGTCGGCGTGACGATCTGGTGGTGGCACATGTGCCCGCAGAAGGACATTGACGTCGAGAACAAGATCCGCCACAACACCATCGTCGCGCCCAAGCGCGCGGGTATCTCGATCGGCAAGCGATGCTTCCGCAACGAGGTGACGGGCAACACCGTCGAGGGCGGCATCCGTGTCGCCGAGCGTGACAACGTCGTCAAGGACAATGTCCTGAGATAGGTGCTCCGAGCGCACGTCGGGCTCCTCGGAATGACGCGACCGCGGGAGCTTGCTGGCGGCAGGAAAGGCACCGCGCACCGAGCGCGGCAGGGTGCGGCGGGCTAACACCCACGCCCCATCCCGCAGAGCCTTGGGCACAGAGAGGCCGGAAATGCTGATCAACCACTGCCATGTCGGCCCGAAGGGCTTCGGAGGCGAGCCCGACAACCCGGAGATGGGGACCGTGGCGGCCCTCCAGCGGATCCTGAGCGAGGTCGGGGTGGACCGGGCCGTCTGCTTCGCCCCCTTCGGCTGGGAGGGCGGCCCCTGGGCGGAGATCGGTGGCGGGCTCGACCGCAACGAGTGGCTTGCCCGCCAGATCGAGGAGCATCCCAACCTGCTCGGCTTCGCCAACGTGTTCCCCCAGGACCACGACGCGCCCGACCAGCTCCGGCGCGCCATCGAGTCGGGGCTCGTCGGAGCCAAGGTGCATCCGCCCGTCATGCGCATCCGCCTGGACGACCCCGCGCTCGAGCCCTTCTGGGCAACGGCCGAGGAGCTCCGCATCCCCGTCAGCATCCACACCGGCGTCCACGGCGCGCACCTGCGCACCTACATGCCCATCCTGCTCGACGACGTCGCCCAGCGCCACCCCAGCCTGCCGCTGCTGCTCGAGCACATCGGCGGCATCGCCTTTTTCCACCAGGCACTCGCCGTCCTGCACAACAACAGGAACTGCTATGTCGGCCTCACCCAGCTCTCGGGCCGCGACCGCAGGTATGCGCTCTCGCCAGAGCGCCTGGCGCTGCTCCTCGAGACGGTGGGAGCCGACAGGATGGTCTACGGCTTCGACTACCCCTGGAACCCCGGCGGCAACCAGACCGCCCTCGAGCACGACCTCGCGTGGGTCCAGGGCTGGAAGATTCCCGACGACGACAAGGCGAAGATCCTCGGCGGCACCCTGAGCCGCCTGGTGTCCCGGTGACCGCGTGTGGCAGGAGCGCTCGCCGTGTATGACCTGAAGCCCAAAGCGGTCTTCGCCCACGAGCGCGTCTTCGACAATCCGCTGGCTGTCGAGCGCATGGATCGCATGCTCGACGCGCTCGGCATGACCCGCGCCGACGTGCCCGTCGTCAATCTCGGCGACATCGAGACGATCATCGAGGCCGCGGGCATCTCCGACGACCTCGCGCCCGAGGAGTTCGTCCGCGCCGGCCACGGCCGCATCCGACAGGGCATCTACAAGGTCGCCCACGACCCCGTCGTGGTCTTCAACACCTTCGTCTGGGACGAGAGCAAGCGGGTGCCCGTGCCGCGCGAGTATCGCAACCCCCACGCGGCGCGCCTCGCCCGCCAGTTCGCAGGGGTCGGCCGCGACTTCGCCTTCAGTCGCCGCGAGATCCGCCGCATCCGCCCCGACAGCGTGTGCCAGGGCGGATGGGGCATCCACTCGATCAGCGGCTGCGTCCACAAGTGCGACTACTGCTGCCAGGGCTTCCTCGTCGATCTCATGCTCGACCTCGAGGACTTCTGCGACGTCCTCCGCGCGATGTTCGCCGAGCGGCCCGAGCAGAAGCTCTACCGCTACGACCTGTTCAGCGACATCCTCGCCTTCGAGCCCGAGTACGGCTGCTCCGAGGTCGTCGGACGCTGCTTCGACGAGACCGACGACAAGTACCTGCTCCTCTACACCCGCAGCGCCAACGTCGATCACCTCCTCGACCTGCCCTACAAGACCCACTCGCTCATCAACTGGACGATCTCGATGGACACGGTGTGCCGGGTCATCGAGCGCGACTCCCCCTCGCTCGACGAGCGGATCGAGGCGATGCGCAAGTGCCAGGAGGCCGGCTACGTGGTCCGCGCCGGCTTCACCCCCATCATCCCCATTCGCGACTGGCGCGCCGAGACGACGGACATGCTCGAGCGGCTCTTCGGCCGCGTCGAGCCCGAGGTGGTCCGGTGCTGGGTGCTGGCGATGATGGACGCCGACGAGTTCGAGCGCATGTTCGACGTCGAGGCGATGGACCCCAAGTTCATGCGGCGGATGCGCGAGGAGGCCGAGACGCTGCGGGGCCAGCACGGTGCCCCCTTCCCGCTCGACGTCCGCCGCGAGGTCTACGAGTACCATCTCGACGAGCTTCGCCGCATCAGCCCCCACACCCCCTGTGCCATCTGCACCGACCACCCGAAGCTCTGGGAGATGCTCGCCCCCAAGCTCCAGATGCGCCCCGGCAAGATGTTCTGCTGCTGCGGCGCCCTCAGCGTGCCCGGCGGGTGGGAGCGGGTGAAGGCCGCGAATCTATCGTAGCCCAGCGGGCAAGGAAGGCAACGTATGGACCGCGTGCGAGTAGGCGTCATCGGGACGGGCAGCATCTTTCACGGCTGGGGCGGCGGCTCGGGCCATCTCCACGCCTACCGCCACGTGCGCGAGGCGCAGGTGGTGGCGCTGTGCGACCCCAACCCGCTACGGCTGCGCCGCGCCGAGGCGGCCCTCAGGGCAGCCTACGAGGAGGAGGCGCAGCAGGCCGAGGCCGCCGGCGACGCTGACCGCGCGACCGACCTGCGCCGCGACGCCGAGCAACTGCGAACCTACGCGAGCGCGACCGAGACGCTCGCCGCCGCGGGCCTCGACCTCGCCGACATCATCGCGCCACCAAAGACCCACGCGCCGCTGTCCGTCGAGGCACTCCAGGCAGGCAGCCACGTGCTGTGCCAGAAGCCCTTCACCCGCCACTGGCTCGAGTGCCTGCCCGTCCTCGAAGCCGTCGAGGCCAGCGGCAAGCTCTGCGGCTGCATGGAGAACATGATCTTCGAGTCGCCGTGGTACGACGCCAAGAAGCAGGTGGACTGCGGCGCCGTGGGCGACCCGTTGCTGGTGTTCATGTCGTTCGGCGTGCGGGAGGCGATCCCGATCCGCTGGGACCCCGAGGCGAGCGGGGGCGGGTCGCTGATCGACATGGGCATCCACGCGCTGGTGACCGCGTGGTTCATCTGCGGCTTCGGGCGCCAGCTCGCGTGGGCAAGGGCCACGGCCCCCGTCGGCATCGCTGTCCGCATGCCCGAGCGGCTGCTCCGCGGGACCCTCGAGCGGGTCGAGGTCGAGGACGACGCGCACGTGGCCTTCGGGCTGACCGACCCCGCGTCGGGGGCGAGCACGCTGCTGCACGTCGAGGCGTCGTGGAGCGGGCAGGACCGCCCGGGCTGCCGCGTGGTCGGGAGCGGCGGCGAGCTGGCCATCGGCTCGCCCCTTCGCGTGCTCGACGCGTTCGGCAACGCGCACGAGGTGGCCACGCAGCACCCCATCACCGGCTACGCCGTCGCGGAGGGCGGCGAGCCCTGGTACAGCGGCTTCGTGGGCGCCGTGCGCGAGATGTGCCGCTGCGTGCAGACGGGCGCCAAGCCCATCTACGACGCGACACGCGCGTCGGAGGCCATGGCTGCGCTCGGCGCGGGCTACCTCTCGGAGCTGCGCGGGCGCAGGGCCGTGACCCTCGACGAGTTCAAGGACTACTCCCTGAAGCTCCAGGAGCAGGAGGGTGATCGCGCCACCGACGCCTTCATCGAGCAGATGGCCGAGCACCTGACCCGCCAGGCAAGCACAAAGGAGCGGCGAATGAGCGCGACGGACAAGCTGGCCATCGACGGCGGCACGCCGCTCCGCACGGAGCCTTACCCCGGCCGCCTGGCGTTCGACGAGGCCGACGAGCGCGAGGTGCTCGAGGCCCTGCGCAGCGGCTACCTCTTCTTCCCGAGCGGGACGAAGGTGCACGCCTTCGAGGAGCGCTTCGCCCAGCTCTAGCAGTCCGTGGCAGAAGTCCTTCGCAGACGAGTGCGAGGGATTCGGGC
>CAZDNN010000435.1:0-5626 GCA_964506385.1 uncultured Planctomycetota bacterium | reverse complement strand
GGGGCAGCGCTCCCGCACGAGCCTCGAGGGCTTCGGCGCCTGCTGCAATCCGATGAACCTGTGCTTCGGCGCGGACGGCACCCTGTACACGTCGGAGAGCGGCGTGGGGAGGGTCAAGCGTTACACCGCCGACGGCAAGTTCATCGGCCTCGTCGGCTACGTCGGCACCACTCGCTTCAGCCGCGCGAGCGGCCTGGCCGCCTCGTGCAGCAACATCGCCATCGCCGTCACCCCCGACGGCAGCCGGGTCTACGTGATGGACTACAAGGCCCGCAAGATCCGCGTGCTCGAGAAGAAAGGCTGAGGCGATGATCAGAACGGCCGCTCGGTCTATCGCGGCGCTCGCGGTCGCGGGCGCGCTCGCCGGCTGCGCCCCGGCGCCCAGCGGGCCGCCCCTCCGCATCGTGGTGATGGACCCCCTCGCCCTGCCGCTCGCCTGCGACTGCGTGGCCGGCTATGCGCAGCGGGACTACGCGCAGCTCGCCTCCTTCCTCGAGCGGCGACTCGGCCGCCCCGTCGAGGTCCGGTGGGCAGAGGCCCTTACGTCCGACCGCGCCCGAATCGCCGACGGGGCAGACCTCATCATCGGCAAGCTCTCAGTGGCCCTCCACGACGCCGAGAGAATCGGCCTCCGAGTCCGCACCATCGCCATGCTCACGGGCCAGGACGGCGAGACGACCCAGACGGGCCTGTTCGTCGTCCGCCACAATGACCGCGCGAAAACCATCGAGGACCTCAAGGGCTACCGCCTGCTCTTCGGCCCGAAGGAGGCCGACGAGAAGCACGCCGCCGCGCTCGCCACCTGCGAGGCATTCGCGATCACCCTGCCGCCCAAGCCCGCCACCAGCCCAAGCTGCGCCGCCGCCGCCGTCGCCGTCATCGAGCACGAGGCCGACGCAGCCGTCATCTCCAGCTACTGCCTCCCACTGCTCGAAGGCTGCGGCACCATCGAGAAGGGCGAGGTGCGCGTCGTCGGCCACACCGCCCCAGTCCCCTTCATCGCCTGCCTAGCCACCTACCGCGTGGACGCAGCGGCCGAGCGCAAGATCCTCGACGCCCTCCTCGACGTCCGCCGACACCGTCGCCTGCTGAGGGCCCTCGAGTCCAAGAGAGGCTTCGTCCCTCTCCCAGCCAGCACCGGGAACGGCGCCAGCGCGGGCCACCGGTGGCCGGACTGGCGCGGCCCCCGCCGCGACGCCATCACGGCCGATCTGCCCGCGGCCCTGCCCGAGCGCAAGCACCTGCTCTGGTCGCGGGTCCTCACCGGCCCCGGCATGTCGGGCCTCGCCGTCGCCGACGGCTCCCTCGTCGTGGCCGACAAGAGCCTCGACGACAAGCTCGACATCTGGCGCTGCCTCGACGCCGACACGGGGCGCGAGCGCTGGACCCTCCGCTACCCCGCCCCCGGCGAGATGGACTTCACGAACTCGCCCCGCGCCAGCCCCGTCATCCACCAGGGCCTCGTCCACCTGCTCGGCGCCTTCGGCGATCTGCACTGCGTCAGGCTCGCGACCGGCGAGGTCCTCTGGAAGACCCACCTGCGCGACGAGTTCGGCGCCGAGCTGCCCACCTGGGGCTTCGTGGGCACGCCGCTGCTCGTCGGCGACAAGCTCGTCGTGAGCGTCGGCGCGAAGCAGGCCTCCGTCGTCGCCCTCGACCGCCGCACGGGCAAGACCGTGTGGAAGACGCCCGGGATCCAGCCAGGCTACTCGAGCTTCATACTCGCCACATTCGGCGGCGTCCGCCAGATCGTCGGCTACGACGCCTCCTCCATCGGCGGCTGGGACCCCGAGACCGGCAGGCGCCTCTGGCAGCTCTACCCGCCCGAGCACGGCGACTACAACGTGCCCACCCCCATCGCCACCGACGGTCGCCTGCTCGTCACGACCGAGAACAACGGCACCCGTCTCTACGCCTTCGACGGCCGCGGCCGCATCGTGCCCGAGCCCGTCGCCGTCAACGACGACCTGGCGCACGACACCGCGACCCCCGTGGTAGTGGACGGCCTGGTCTTCGGCGCCGACGGGCGCCTCCTGTGCCTCGACGCCCGGACCCTGAAGACCCTTTGGACGGACGACCGCGACGAATTCTCCTGCCACTGCACCTTCATCGGCGGCCGCGGCCGGGTGCTCGTGATCACCCTGATGGGCGAGCTCTGGCTCTTCGCGGCCGAGCGGAGCGGCCCGAAGGTCCTCTCCCGTCTCGCCCTGTTCCGCGACATCCCAGACACCGAGATGGACGTGTGGTCCCACCCCGCCCTCGTCGGCAACCGCCTCTACGTCCGCAACCTGCTCGGCGTATACTGCTTCCTCCTGACCACCGACTCCTGACCGCCCGGTCGGGGCTACCGGGCGGCCCGCGAGCGCTCGGTCACTCGGCCCGCGTCGGGGTGGTGGAGAAGGAGACGGGGGTGCCGACGCGGATCATCCGGGTGAGGCGGACGGCGTCCCAGTTGGTGAGGCGGAAGCAGCCGTGGGAGCCGGTCTTCCCGATCAGCTCGGGCCAGGGGGTGCCGTGGATGCCGTAGCCGGGCAGGCTGAGACCGATCCAGCGGACGCCGACGGGATTTCGCGGGCCGGGCGGGATGATGAGCCGCTTGTCAATCCCCTGGACATCGGGCCACATCTTGGGATCGAACGTGTAGTTGGGGTCCTCGACGATGACAGTGACGGTGGCGTCGCCCGACGGCAGGTTCGCCTTGTCGGCGGCGACCGAGCAGTGGAAGAGGCCCACCAGCTTCCTGTCAGCGCTGATCGCGCGGATGACCTTCTCGGCGAGGTTGACCTCGAGCCGCGCGCAGCGGGGGGCAGGCAGATCGTCGGGCACGGCGGGCACGAGCAGGCGGTCACCAGGCTTCAGCGCGGCCAGGTCGAGGCCGGGGTTGAGCTCGGCCAGGAGGCGCTGCGAGCAGTGGCACCGCTCGGCCAGCAACTCGGCCAGCGAAGGGTAGGCGAGCCGCTCGAGCCGGCTGCGCTCCAGCCAGTCCGTCGGTGCGGGGCCGACGCCCTTGGCGTCATCGGGCGCTATGGCGTAGGTCGCGACGGCGTTGGCGGGGTCCACGCCGAGGGCCTGCGCCGTCGCCTCGTCGAGGGTCCCTGTCCTCGGCAGGCCGCGGACGCGCTGGAACTCCCAGGTGGCCAGCTCGGTCTTCCGCCCGGGCCGCCCGTCGATAAGCCCGGGCGACAGGCCGACCCGCTCGAGGGCAAGCTGCCAGGCGATGCGCCCGCGGAGGGTCATCTCCTCCGCACCGAGGGCCGCAGCGGGAAGATGGGCGAGCGCCAGCAGCAGGCTGGCGCCGGTGACTGCGGCGGCTCTGCGCATGGCACGTCCCTCCGGATGATAAGGAATGCGGGCGCCGACAGCCACGTGTCCTCTCGCGGGATGCGGACATCCCGCCCACAATGGCCCGATCTCAGCTCCGCTGTCGTGCTCTGGCCTGCTCCTCGACGAGGTCGAGGATGCGCGCGGCGAGTTGGGGCTTGCTGAGCCGCTCGGGCGGCTCCCAACCTCCGGCGCAAGTGAGGACCTCGGCGGCGATCGTGCCGGCGCCGAGGGTGTCGGGGTGGTTGAGGACGATGGCATCGAGGTTCTTGGCGGCGAGCTTGGCCTCGGCGCTGGCGTGGCCCTCGTCGCTCTCGAGGGCAAAGCCGACGAGGATCTGGCGGGCCTTGAGCGCCCCGAGCCGCTGCGCGATGTCCTCGGTCCGGGCGAGGCGGAGCACGAGGTCGCCGTTGTCCTTCTTGATCTTCTGGGGGCTGTAGTCGGCGGGCCTGTAGTCGGCGACAGCGGCGACGAGGATGGCGGCGTCGCAGGCCGCGAAGCGCTCGAGGCAGGCCGCCAGCATGTCGGCGGCGGATCGCACGGGCACCATCTCGACGCCCTCGGGCGGCTCGAGCGCGGTCGGCCCGGAGACGAGAATGGCCTCGTGGCCCCGCCGCGCCGCCTCGGCGGCGACGGCGTAGCCCATCGTCCCCGACGAGCGGTTGGTGATGTAGCGGACGGGATCGATGTCCTCGCACGTCGGCCCGGCAGTGATGAGGATGCGCACGATCGGTCCTCCTGGTGACCGCGTGCGGCGCGCTCAGCCCGCTGCGGCCTCCGGGATGTTGAAGACGCGGCCGCATTTCGGGCACTTGGCCTTGCGGCCCGCGTACTTCGCGGGCACCCGCAGGCGGGTCCGGCACCCGGGGTTGGGGCAGACGATGGACACGGTGTCGCTCCCCGGGCGCGCCGGGGGCGTCTTCGGCGTGGCGAGCGGCGGGGGGTTCTCGACGAGGACCTGGTGGCCCCGCAGCTCGTAGAGCCAGCGGAGCGCCTGCTCGATGTCCCTGACCTCGGCCTTACGGCCGTCCACGATGGTGAAGACCTTGCGGAAGGCCATCTCCACGTCGTCCACCTCATCCTGCTTCATCGCGCGGGGCCGCAGCTCGTAGCAGGCGCTGTCCACACGGTTGTTGGGACGTTCGAGTGACTCGAAGTCGCCCTTGCGCCGCCCCTTGCGCACGGCTGCCGCCAGCAGCGCCCGGAGCGCCGCCAGGCAGACCCGCGAGCGGATGTCGCCGTTGGCCGGGATCAGGTAGCCGGCGATGTCCTCGAGGCGGAACTCGGCCATGATGTGCTTCTCGAAGGCCCGGAAGAGGCGGAACTTGTAGACGATGAGCCGCCGCTCCTCCTCGTCGAGCTGGTCCGCCCACGAGCGCAGCGGCTCGTAGCGGCTGAGGACCTCGAACCAGCGGACCACGTCATCGGTGCTATCGGCGACCTCGGCCTCGATCGCCGCCAGGGTGGGGCTGCGCTGTGCCATAACTGCTCCTGATGCGTCGCTCTCGTCAGCTCCCTCGTACCGCCGCCACGTCCGCCGCCGACAGCGTGCGGACGACGGCCCCGTCGGCGTCCGTCAGCTCCAGGGCGCCGCTCGGTGTCCGTCTCACTGTCCCCGCCAGCCGTCCCTCTGCATCCCTGACCTCGAACCGCCCGTCCGCGACCCGCACGAACGTGGTCCGCGACAGCTCCCCCCCGTCGCGGCTCACCGCGAGCACCATCTCGCGCCCGTCCGCCGAGGGCGTCAGGGCCATCTCCGTGCCATCGCCGAGAGTCCGCAACCCCACGTCCACCCGCTCGCCGCTCCAGAACTCGATGAGATGGATGACCACCGCGTCGCCGAGCACCGCCACGCCATAGACGGGGATGACGATCATTGCCCACATGGCCACCGACTGGACGACCTCGTCGTCGCTGACCTTCTTATTGAAGTTGCAGACCGCCCGCGTGAGGGGGAACCGCCCGTAGCAGCCCGTCACCACCGGCACCATGGCCACGAGCACAAGCAGCACTGCCCACGCACGCAGGCGGCCATCCCTGGTCCTGAGCGCCATGTCTGTCCTCCTACCGAGCAGCGCCTCGCGTTGCTCACCCTGTCGGACGAGCGCTCTCGGCGACCGACGCGATCGCGTCGAGCTTCTCCGCCACTTCATCGTCGATCAGCTCCAGCGGCACCAGCGCCGCGAGCACGTGATAGTCGGTCTTCTGCATCTGGTTTGGGAGCCCGAGTCGCTTGAAGTACGGCCGGAATAGCGGATCGAGGAACTCATCGCTCACCTTCACGTCGGGCGAGAACGGGTCCTCG